>JBEKUQ010000129.1:0-6515 GCA_049514835.1 Verrucomicrobiota bacterium
GATTTGATCAAAGGGCTTGATGTTGGCGTCGCTGAACATCCGTTCGATGGGAAGGGAAGGGGCGGCGGCGGCCGGGCGGCCGGCGGCGGAGCTTTCGGGGCGCCGGGAGTTTTGAGTTTTGACAGGTGAATGGGTTTGATCAGGTGCAGTGATCATAAGCCAGCGTTCTCTAATTAATTGTTATCCCAATTCTAATGTTGCACGGTTTTTGCAACAGGCCAACTGCCACTTCATCTGAGACACCCGTCGGCAGCAGGCGGCTGCCGAAAGCCCACATTTAGTGGAGTGAAAGGCAGTCTAGCCCCATATATGGTGGTTGCAAGACTTTTTTTGAAAAAAAAGTTATGAGCGCGTTGTTCCCCTGAAAATCGGGCCGTTGCGCTTGCGGGAGAACACGTTGCGCCGGGCCGGTGAACAGGTCTTTCGCGGCGATGTGAATAAAAGCGAAAACCAGCGTCTCGATTCTTTGAACCGCGAACTTTCCATTGCCGGGGAGCGCACGTCCCGACCAGTCGGGATGCCGCGGGTCGCGCCTCGCGGCTGGCATCACGAATCCATGAGGATTTAGAGGCGTCTGGGGCGCAAGACAAAATTGTTCAGAGGTAGGGGCGTCGCGCTGCGACGCCCGGACGGCGCGGCGCGCCGTCCCTGCCAGGGAGGGAAGAATTCTGTCCTGCACCCAGGCGTCTGCCGTGCTGGATCTTCGGCTTGCAGTGACACTTTCAAAGTGTCACTTTCAGCGTGTGAGCATCGTCACCGCAAAACAACTGCACCAGGAAACCAAGTCGGTTTTGAACCAACTTGAGCAGGGCGAATCCTTGCTCATCACCCGCAATGGCCGGACCATTGGGCGGATTGAGCCGCTGGCCGCCGCCGAGCCAGCCGGCTGGGCTGACATCATGGCCGAAGTCTGGCGCGCGCAAAAAGGCGTCAAATCCAGAGATCGAGTTCCCAACCCGGTCTTGCAGGAACGGCAACGCCGGCGGCGATGAAAGTTTACGTTATGATTGACGGCAAGATTGTGGCCCTGCGGCCGGTGGAAGTGGTTGCCACCGATTACGCCCTTCAGGAATACGGTTTGACGCCCAAGGAGATGGCGGCGGCGGAACAGCGGATCACGGCGGAACTCAACACGGCGCGGGCGCGCGGCGAGTTGACGCCGTTTACGGAGAGCGAAGATGATTTCCATTGAACTGTCCAGGCGGTTCAAAGATATGAAAATGCGGCGCCTACTCTGGCCAATCGGCGAATCTCAACCCCGGCCTTCCCTTTTTCCAGAAATGCACGCCGCCAGTCTGGATACGCGCCACAATCCCCAAGCGCTTGGCGTTGGTGTCAAAAGCCGGATGTCTGAGAAACCGCCGGATGAAATCTGCCGCCGCCGAATCGCTGACATCGAGATAGACCACGGCATAGTGGGAATGGCAGAGTGAGGCTTCAAAGAAATCTCTGTCATGGGTGAAGAAGGTCGGTTGCGGCAACCGGTGGAGAAGCGGTATCAGATTTTCATCCGGGGTGCCGCTCAAGGATAGATGCCGCCCGATTTGACGGAAAGGAATTCTCCATTCCCGAAGTTTGTCAGATTCCTGGGCGGCGAGGTTTTCGTCGAGGATGTTCATTTGCCGACCAAGGCGCCGGCTGTCTCTTTCATCAATCTGCCATGCTGGTCGAGCAGAGAACTCCGTGCCAGGCGAATCGTTTCCGCGATGGCGTCGTCGCTGATGCGGCCCGGCCAGGCACGACGGATGTATTCCCACGATTCGCCGCGCTCCAGCATGGCCAGGACCTGCCAGACCATGATGCGGGTGCCTTTGTAGGTGGGCTTGCCGTGGCAAATAGCGGGGTCCGCCACGATGAAATCGCCCAGTTCAATCCGTTGCGCTTTTGCGGTTGTCTTCATGTCAATCCACGACAAATATGCGCCAACCGACATGCAACTGCAAGCCGACTGGGGGAAGCGCACGATCTTATCAGGCAGCCATGAAAGACATTTACCACGGATTTCACGGATCACACGGATGAAACCGTCGCTTTCCGAATCGGTTTCCTATCCGTGCAATCCGTGCCATCCGTGGTTCAGTTCTTTTTGATGGCGACATCGTCGCTTTGATCCCTCCTGTTCAAATCAATCCGCCTATCTGCGCGCTTTGGGGCGGCGGGCGTGGGAGCGGCGGAGGCGGCCGGTGGCGCTGCGGTCGCGGGCGTGGCGAGGGGAACGGGCCGGACGGGGCGGCGTGTGGGCGGGTTTGGCGGATTTAACACGGGGGCGGTCGGGGTTCTGCTCGCGCTCGCGGGCGCGCAGGACAATGGGGCAGCCCTCGTAGCCAAAGGCGGCGCGCATTTGGTTGGAGAGATACTTTTTGTACTGGTCGGAGAACAAATCTTCTTTGTTGACAAAGAGCAGGAAGACGGGGGGCGACTGGTTGACCTGGGTGGCGTAGAAAAATTTCAAACGATGCCCGGCCGAGCTGGCCGGCTGGCGGCGCTCGATGGCGTCCTGGAGGGTGCGGTTCAAAATGCCGGTGGGAATTTTCTGGCGCAATTGGGCGGTGACGTAACGGATGGATTCGAGCAGGCGTTCGAGATGAAAGCCGGTTTTGGCCGAGGTGAAAATGACCGGGGCGTAATCGAGGAAGAAAAGCTGCTCCTGCACCCAGCCGCCGAATTCGCCCAGGGTGAGAGGCGGGGCGTCCTGGCCCTCGCGGCGATGGGTGCGGCGCTTTTCCTCGCGGTGGGCCTCCTTGCGCGCGGCGTCCACCTCCGGGCCGACCAGGTCCCATTTGTTGACCACGACGAGGCAGGCCTTGTTGCGCTCCGCGATTTTGCCGGCGACTTTTTTGTCCTGGGAAGTCACGCCCTCCTGGGCGTCAATCATAAGCACGGCGATGTCGCAGCGGGCGATGGATTCCTCGGTGCGTTTGACGCTGAAGAACTCGACCGAGTTGTCAATGCGCCGCTCCTGGCGGACGCCGGCGGTGTCAATGAGAATATAATCCTGGCGCGCGCCGTCGGTTTCCACCGAGAACGGCACGTCCACCGCGTCGCGCGTGGTGCCGGGGATGGGGGTGACGATGACGCGGTTGGATTGGGTGAGGGCGTTGATGATGGAGGACTTGCCGACGTTGGGCCGGCCAATAATGGCCAGCTTGAGAGGAGGGACGGCGGGCGGCGCGCCCGGGGTTTCCGGGGCGGAGGGAGCGGTGTCCGCGGGCAGAAGCGCGACCGCGGCATCCATGAGAACGCTGATGCCGCGCTGGTGGATGGCGCTGACGGGGAAGTTGTGTGCAAAGCCCAGCTCGGTGAACACGTCCGCGCCGGCTTCGGACTGGTCGTTGTCGGCCTTGTTGATGGCGACAAGGACCGGTTTGCCGGCGCGCCGCAAACGCTGGGCGACTTCGCGGTCCAAGGGAACGACGCCTTCCTGCAAATTGACGACGAGAATGATGACGGTGGCGGATTCAATGGCCAGTTCGACTTGCTCGAAGGCGGCCTGGATGATGACATCGCGGGCTTTTTCGCCGCGCAACAGGCCCAGACCGCCGGTGTCCACCAGCGTGAAGGAGCGTCCGTTCCACTCGGCCTGGACGCTGATGCGGTCGCGGGTGACGCCCGGCTCATCGTGAACGATGGCGATGCGTTTGCCGGCGATGCGGTTAAACAGGGCCGACTTGCCCACGTTGGGCCGGCCGACAATGGCGATGAGATTGGGCGAAACCATGCGGAGGAAAGGATAAAGGATAAATGCTAAATGATAAATGAAAGAGTTCCGGTAATTTGCGCGGCGTGGCTCCGGGATCGTTTTCCACTCCCAAACTGGCAAAAGTTCTTTGGCGGAAACTGGCGCCCTGGCAACGCGCGTATGAATAGAGGCAGAAGTTGAACGGGACATGCTGCGGCAACATGGAACCATAATCGGCGTTTTACAAAAACAAGCCTTATGAAGACTCGAAAAGCACCTTCGCTTTCCCCAAACCACAAACCGTCACCGCAAATCAGGGCTTTGACTATCATTGAGGTCCTTATCCTGATCTCTTTAATTGTCATTCTGATGGGTTTGTTACTTCCGGCACACGTATATCGAGGTCCATCTCGGGGAGTCATGTGCAAGAACAATCTCCGTCAGCTTCAACTCGCCTGGGCGATGTACGCCGAGGACAACCACGACAAGCTGGCTCAGAATATCGCGCGCAATATCGGGGGCGGGCATTATGCCACAACTGCCAATCAAGCGGGATCCCAGCCCGGCCAGCCATACGCCAGTTGGGTTCTGGGTGATGCCAGTCAGCCCGATGCAGGCTTCATCACCAACGGCCTGCTTTTTCCGTACGTAAACAGATTGTCGTTTTACAAATGTCCGTCGGATGAGAAGACAAACTGGAACCACCTCCCGTCCCTCCGCAGTTATTCCATGAACGCCTGGATGGCTGGCAATCCGGCTTGGTCGTCCGACTATGTCAACTTTATGACGGGCGCGTCCATTAACAAGAGCATGCCGTCGAGCCTGGCTTTGGTGTTCGTGGAAGAGAACCCGGCCACCGTCAACGACGGCTATTGGGTGCAGGATCCCGGCAGCCCCACAACATGGCTGGACTCCCCAGCCCGTCACCATGCAAATGGCTGCAACTTGTCCTTTGCCGACGGCCATGTGGAGTGGAGGAAGTGGACTGATAAGAATGTTCTGGCTGGCTCCTCCGTCCGGTTTGCCAGCGATGCCGCATCCGGCGACCTGGCCTGGGTGCAGGCACGATGCACCGTCAAGGCTCCGTGATCGGCGCACGACCGAGAAGGAGACGCTCCCTGCCGGCAAATTGGGGTGCCCCTCACCGTGGTCCTCTCCCGTGGGGAGAGGAAAGAGCAATCGGCTGCCGTTGCTTAACGGTGGGTTGTCCGGGCAATACCGTCGCGGGGTTTTCCGTGAGACGGCGGACGATTCTCCCTCTCCTGGAGGAGAGGGCCGGGGTGAGGTCGAGCTTTGAATCTAATTTCAGTTTTAGGTTTGACGCGGCCCCTCACCCTGACCCTCTCCCGGAGGGAGAGGGAACAGCGACCGGTGATCATGGGTTGGAGGGTGGTTGGGGGGGCCAATGCAGTCACGGGTTTTTCGAGATTCGAGGGCTCGCGCCTCACCGCACCGATGTCGAACCGGCAAAAGCTGGCCGGAATGAGCCAATGTTACATTGCAAAAGTCGCTCGCGTTTTGAATGACTTTTTGGGCGAGGCGGTTATACTGGCCCGCTTGATGATCGGCGAAGCAACAACGTTGGCCCCGGAACATCTCCTCAACCGCGAGTTGAGCTGGCTGGAGTTCAATCATCGCGTCCTGGAGGAGGCGATGGACCCGGCCACGCCCCTCCTGGAGCGGGTCAAGTTTTTTTGCATTTTCAGCTCGAACCTGGACGAGTTTTTCGAGGTGCGCGTGGCCGGCCTCAAACAACAATTGGACAGCCCGGTGGTGGACCGCACGCCCGACGGCATGACGGTCACGGAGAACCTGCGGGCGGTCATCCGCCGCGTGCGCCAACTGGTGGAGCGTCAATACAAATGCTGGCGGCAGGATTTGCGGCCGGCGCTGGCGGAAAAGGGCATCCGCTTTCTCTCCTTTGCCGAACTGTCGGAAGCGGACCGGGCGTGGGTGGAGGATTTTTATCGCACGCAGGTGCGGCCGGTGCTGACGCCGCTGGGGCTGGATCCGGCGCATCCCTTTCCGCAATTGCTCAACAAATCGCTCAACAGCATTGTGCAAGTGGAGATCACCGAGAACGGGGAACTGCGCCAGCGGTTGGCGGTGGTGCAGGTGCCGCGCGTGCTGCCGCGCCTGGTCAAGCTGCCGCGCCCGGATTCCTCGGAGCAACCTTACATCTTCCTGGGCGAGTTGATCGGCCATTATCTGGCCGACCTGTTTCCCGGCACCCGGATTCTCGGCTACTGGCATTTCCGCGTCACCCGCAACAGCGAGCTTTACATAGACGAGGAGGAGACGGCCAATCTGCTCAAGGCGGTGGAGAATGAGCTGCTCAACCGCCGGCGCGGGGACGCGGTGCGGCTGGAAGCCGAATACGGCTGCCCGCTGGAAATCCGCACGCAGCTTCTGGAAAACCTGGGCCTCACCGAAGACGATCTTTATCTGATTGACGGTCCGGTCAACCCCATCCGCCTGGCGGCCATCTGCGAAGGGGACCATTCGCCCGAGCTGCGCGATCCGCCGTTTGTCGCGCCGGTGGCGGCGTCGCTGCGGGAGCATCACGACGTTTTCGCCGCGATTCGGGAGCGGGACCTGCTGCTGCATCATCCCTACGAGAATTACAGCAGCGTGGTGGATTTTCTGCGGCAGGCGGCGGCCGATCCCGGCGTGCTCGCTGTCAAACAACCTTTGTACCGCACGGGCGGCGATTCGCAGATCGTGGGCGCGCTGATGGACGCGGTGCGCAACGGCAAGCAGGTGACGGCGGTGGTGGAATTGAAGGCCCGTTTCGACGAGGCCAACAACATCCTCTGGGCGCGGCGGCTGGAGGAGG
>JBEKUQ010000130.1:0-6504 GCA_049514835.1 Verrucomicrobiota bacterium
TCCGGTGTTGGATTGACGGGGACGTTGCAACCATTCCTGGTTTGAATTGGCGGGACTATGAGCTGTCGTGCAACCATTGGCTGCAATTATTGGCTGGACATCAGGCTGTCCAGCAAGTAGAAGGTTTTTTCACAGAAAGGTGTTGCATTATGACAACTGTCTGCCTGACTTCCCGGAGACATTTCTTGAAGACCTCATTGCTCGGCGGCGCGGCCGCGCTGGCGGCGTGGCGGCTCCCGGCGGCGCGGGCCGCCGCAGGCGTTGGCGGGGACAGTGCCGCGGCGGCGGGCCAATTCACCAGCCGTGTGGCGCTGACGGCGGGCAATGATCGCGCCAACCTGGCGTTCAAGGCGCTGGAACCGTTCAAGAAAGAAATCGCGGCGGCGATTGGGAACAAGCGCGTCATCCTCAAGCCCAACAACGTCACTATCAACCACCCGCTGTGCGCCACGCACGCGGACAATCTTGAGGGCATCCTCGAATTCCTGAAGTCCATCGGCAAAACCAACGTCGTCATCGCCGAGTCGCCGGCGAGCGGTTCGGCCCTCGATGGCTTCGCCAATTATGGCTACAACAAATTCGCCGGGCAATACGGCGTCAAACTGGTCAACCTGGACACGGAAGGTTTCGAAGTGGCGTACTGCATTGACGAGAAGGATTTTCGGCCGCATCCGGTCCGCGTGTCCAAGCTGATGCTGGACCGGGATAACTTCATCATTTCGGCCGCCAAGCTCAAAACGCATGACCTGGTTGGGATCACCCTCTCCCTGAAGAACATCGTCGTCGGCTCGGGAATCAAAGATGCGGGCGCCGCGAGAGGCAAGTCCGACAAGCCGCTGATGCACGGCGGCGGTATCCACGGCATCAACTACAATCTGTTTACCCTTTCGGCGAAACTGCACCCGGATTTGGCGGTGATTGACGGTTACGAGGGCATGGAAGGTCAAGGCCCGGTCAATGGCACGCCGGTGGACCAGAAAGTGTGCGTGGCCAGCCTGGACTGGCTGGCGGCCGACCGGGTGGGCGCGGAACTCATGGGGGTGGATTTTAGCAAGATCGGCTATCTGACCTATTGCGCGCAGGCGGGCGACCGGGGCCAAGGGGACTTGAGCAAGATTGAGATCCTCGGGCCGGCGATCAAGGACCACGCGAAAACCTATCGCCTGGCGAACAACTGGGACCAAATGACAAGCTGGCAGAAGCCGATGTAACGGCCGGCCCACATCCGCGTAATTGAAGGGAATAGCCTCAACTTCTATTTCGCACAATGTTTGTTCTTCGATAGTTTTCAAGCCCGAAATTTCACGCAGGGCAGGGGACAGGAAAAAAACGGCTTTTACGGAGTTGGTTTCGCGAGAACTGGACGCAAAGACGCAGACCAAAACTGAGCATTCGGGCGGTCAAGAAACATGAGCCTTCTTGCGCTCCGCGTGCCGTGCCCCCGCACGGCCAGGCCCAGGACGCGGTACGCCATGACCTCTTTTTCACCCAACGCAAAGCCGAACCACGTCATCTCGCGCTCAGCGCCGCCGCTCATCAGCGGATACGTGCGGCCGACCAGAAACAGAACGGCTAAATTGTGTTCGACAGTCCCAAAGGTCGTCCCTTCATGGCCTTGTGCGTTGCATCCATTGCAGTATCATATTTGGCCAGAGCCACCAACATCTCCCCCTTGCGCGTTCCTGCGTCTTCCCGTTGAAATCTGCCGTCGAGCAACCAGATGTGAACATGCAAACGCACTCAACGAAAAGACAATCAACGCGAGCGAGGTCGGTTCTGGGACGGCTTCTATAGTCATTAGTGTGCCGTCGCTCAGAGACTCTGACATCGAATCGACATAGGCACTAAACCCTACACCCAAAGCATTATATTGTCGGCTCACAGGATTCGCGATGCTGAAATCGTACTGGGCTGACAACTCAACGCCGGTGAATTCCGTTCCGGGCGCCATGGAGAAGGAACCACCAAACTGGATTAAATTTCCGATCTGGCCCATAGCGTCGTCCGCGGATATCTGCGAGGGGATCGGGCCGACCAGGTTCTGGAAGGTAAAAGATTCGGACAAGGGAGCGGTGTAGGAATCAACGGGTCCGCCCAACCACTGGCCATATATGGATAGCGTAACCGCATTGCCGAAGCCACTGGGCGGAGCACTAACAACGAACATTTCCCCGGCTGCAGCCTCAACGCTCCAGTCCACGGTTTCCGAACCGGTGAGCATTGCGGAAAAACCAGGCTGTGTATATTGGCCACTCGCTGGCCCATCCGAAATCCACGTTACGGGCCCACCGGAAGGGCCAAGAGCATACGTGTGTTTCAATGCTGTGATCGTGTCATTAGGCATGACAAGAACTTGTGCCGCGCAGGTCATTGCAGGCAAGGCGCATAGCACCATGACAGCCAACCTGCAAGACATGGACCCTGCGTTCAAATTGGTCACGTGGCGTTCAGGTGAGGTAATAACCTTGATGGCTTTTTGCATAAGTTCCTCCTTTTCTTAGAATACTTCGGTCTTTTGCCGAGTCAAAGCAAATGTGTCGAAAAAAGAGGTCGTTTCTTGCGCCCTGCTTATCTTTCGCAACATGGATTTCTTGCGCTCCGTGTGTGCCGCCCCCGCGGCACCAGACCCGAACGCGCGCCCCCGCGCGCCGACGCCGAGCGCAAGGGCAGGGGACTCAAAAAGGGAAAGGCTGGCTGGTCGTATTGCTGCTGAAAGAAAAATACCAGATCAGCCGCTTCACACCAAGACCGCCAGCCGCAAAGGGAAAGCTAAAGGCTGAAGGCTGAAGGCTGAAATGTAAATGGAGTGAACTTCGGATGTCGTGGGTGTGTGGTGGCGTTTCCGGCCAATGCAGTGCGGGGTTGTGCAAGGAATGAGAAAGGCAAAATGCAAAACGGAGGAAGAAGCGGAACGGGTTCGCCCTCACCTTGGTCCTCTCCCCCGGGGAGAGGAAAGAGCAATCTGCTGTCGCGGGTGGGCGGTGGAGTGTCCGGCCAACGCAGCGGAGGGTTGTTCGAGGTTTGAAGGCGAGGTGTGAGCTTGTCAGTTGCTCAAGCGGACGGGGACGCGGCGGCTGCCCCAGCGGCCGGGTTCTTTGTCAAAGTGGCCGGCGATTTCAAATCCGCAACGGTCGCAACGGTTGCCCTGGAGATGCCATTGGCCCAGCACAAACCAATCGCGTTCGATGAGACGCTGGCCGCAGCCCGGACACCAGGTGCTGCCGCCGTCGCGGTCGTGGACGTTGCCGGTATAGACGTAGCGCAGGCCGTGGGCCAGGGCGATGGCGCGGGCGCGGGTCAGCGTGGCGGGCGGGGTGGGCGGTATGTCAAGCATCTTGTAATCGGGATGGAAGGCGGTGAAATGCCAGGGCACGTCGGGACCGAGGTTTTCGGCATACCAGGCGGCGGCCTTTTCGATTTCGGCCTCGCTGTCGTTCTCGCCGGGGATGAGCAAGGTGGTCACCTCGAACCAGACGCGGGTCTCGCGCCGCAAATAGATTAGAGTTTCGAGCACGGGGGCGAGTTCGCCGAAGCAGCGGCGATGATAAAACTCCTCGGTGAATCCCTTCAAATCCACGTTGGCCGCGTCCATGTGCTGATAAAACTCGGGGCGGGAATCGGCCGTCATGTAACCGGCGGTGACGGCGACGGGGGCGACGCCGGCGGCGCGGCAGGCGTCGGCCACGTCCACGGCGTATTCGGCAAAGATGACCGGATCGTTGTAGGTGAAGGCGACGGAGCGGCAGTTATGACGCCGGGCGGCGGCGGCGATGGTTTCCGGCGAGGCCTCGTCGGCCAGGCGGTCAAATTCGCGCGCTTTGCTGATGTCCCAGTTTTGACAGAAGCGGCAGCCGAGATTGCAGCCGGCGGTGCCGAAGGAAAGGACGCTGGTGCCGGGATGGAAATGGTTCAACGGTTTTTTTTCGATGGGATCAATGCAGAAACCGCTGCTGCGGCCGTAGGTGGTGAGGACCATCCGGCCTTCCACGTTTTGCCGCACAAAGCAGAAGCCGCGCTGGCCGGCGGGAAGTTTGCACAAGCGCGGACAGAGCCGGCACTCGATGCGCCCGTCGGGCAGCGGTTGCCACCATCGGCCCGGATAATGGGATGGAACGGACGCGGCGTGCATTGTTATCCCATCGGCTCTTCGAAGTGATCCACTTGGAAGCGTTGCAAGAGCACCGGCTCGCGCGGCCCGATCCAGCCCTTTTTGCGGGCGAAACCCAACTGCTGCTGGCCGGTGGTGATTTCCGGCAGGGCCGGCAGGAGCAGGGCGCGCCGGCCATCTTCGGTGGAAACGATCACGCCGTAGCGGGCGGGATCCAGCTCGTCGGCGGAGGAGATTTTTTCCATGGAGTGAAGGACGCTGACCTCGAAATGCAGGTTGGGCAGTTCCTGGATTTCCACCGGCGCAAAGCGCGTGTCGTGAAAGGCCGCCAGGCGCGCGCTGTGCCAGGTTTCAGAAACGAGGTTGGGGCGGGAAGGCAGGATCGTGCCGGCGCATCCGCGTAATTTTCCGCTCCGCTCATGCATGGTCACAAAAACGGCGCGGGGCGCGCACAGATAGGGACTGCTGGCGGCGGGGGGAACCTCGGAACTGCCGCGCAGGGCGGCCAGGATGGATTGCCGGGCCAGACCGGGCAGGAAGGCGCCCTCGCGCTCGCGGGCTTGAGATGGAACCGGCGGCAACGCGGCCGGATTTGATTTGTCGGCGAAGAGGATGGCCACGCCGTAGCCAACCCCGAACGGTCCTTCATAATGGAGAACCTTGTGGCCCGTGGCCCTCCAATCCACGGCGGCCGCCGCGACCAACGTCGAGTCCACCGCGTCTTCGGCGGCCAGTTCGCGCAAATCTGCATCCAGCTTGTCAAGCTGATGGTAATCGCCGTCGCGGATGAGGCGAATGAAGGTCTCATCGAATTGACGGGCCTTCGGATGAAAACCGCACGGAGCGTCGGGCGTCAGACGATGGCTCATGTCGCCGCTGGCGACGATGGCGATGCGGCGGGGAAGGGCGCGGGCGGCGGCGGCAATGGCCTGGCCCAGGTCGCTCAGCCCGCCGTCGTTGGGATAATTGAGGCCCAGCACGAGGGTGGGGCCGGTCCAGCCCGCCTCGGCCAGGAACCAAAGGGGCACGAGCGCGCCGTGATCGAGCGCCCGTTCGTCAATCATCCAGGTGGCCAGATGGCGGTTCTGCGCCTCGGTGACGAGGGCGCGGGCCAGCGGCGTGTCGTTGGGGAGGCTGACCCGGGCGTTGGGAGCGTTAAACTGGGCCAGGGAGCCTCGCAGATGTTCCCCGGCCCAAAGGCCGAAGGAGCGCGGACGGCGCGGCGAGTGCGGCGAAATCAAAACGAGCGTTTCGGGCCGAAAACCCGCCACGCAGGCCGCGGCCTGGCGCATCGCCTGGCAACTGGCGCGCGCCGCGCCGCCTCTTTCGCCGCCGACTTCCGGCACGAGGATGGGGGCGTGCGCCATCAACACGGCGCAGACCGCCGACGCCGCCTGATGTTCGCGCGGCGGAACAGTTGACTCGGCGGGGGCCGTTGCGGATGAAAAGCGGGTGGTCATTACTTTCGTTGATACGTTCCCATCCATTGCCCTTCGGCGAGGACGTGGCCTTCCATCGCCTTGAGCAAATCCTTCTTGGTGAGGCCGGGCTTGAGGTCAGGATTCAGGTCCAGGGCGTATAATTTAAAGAAGTAGCGGTGCGGCTTGCCGGCGGGCGGAGCCGGTCCGCCGTAGCCGGTGCGCTTGAAATCGTTGATCCCCTGCCGGGCGCCGTTGGCCAGCTCCGGCGATTTGGGCACGCCTTCAGCCAGGCCGGCGGTGGAGGGCGACAGGTTGTAAATCACCCAATGCACCCAGGTGCCCGCCGGCGCGTCGGGATCGTCGCAGATCAGGGCCAGGCTTTTGGCGGCGGCCGGGACCTCGGACCATTGGAAGGCGGGCGAAAGGTCCTGGTCATCGGCGGTGTGTTTGCGGGGAATGGGCTGGCCGTCGGCAAAGGCGGTGGAGGTGAGGCGAAGTTTCATGGTGGCTCCGTTGGTTGGGGAATTTTGCGCAGGGCCGGCCGGGACGAAACCGGCCAGCCACGCCGCGGCGAAAACGATGTTGATTCGCACGCTCATAATAAAAACTTAACCCAGACCAGGCGATTGCAAAGCAAATTCTCCACCAGGAATGGGCGCATCTTGACACTGCTCACCGGCGGAGTGCGGCCGTCCCCGGCCGCAGCAAGCCAGGAGTTTTTTGGGTGCGCGGAGAGCTCACCGGCGCGCCGAGTTTCCCGCGCTGCTGCGCCCGAGGACGGGCGCACTCCTTTATTATTCTTGTGCCTGCCCCTTGTAGCAGTTGTCAAGGTGCGCCCACAAGGAATTCACACCAGGCGCCAGTAAGAATCTTCAAAGGTGGGGGCGTCGCGCTGCGACGCCCGGACGGCGCAGCGCGCCGTCCCCACCCGGGGAAAGGTAGAATTTCGGCCTGTACCCATTCAGACCCGAATCA
>JBEKUQ010000131.1:0-6502 GCA_049514835.1 Verrucomicrobiota bacterium
TGCAGCGCGCCCTGGATGCCGTCAAACAATTGCCCCCATTCCCTCCCAATGCGCCGGATGCCGAGCGCAGCTTTATTATCAGATTCAACCTCGAAGCCAAACAAGACGCCGGATGAAAAAATCACCTAAAATTATATTCGCCTTTCTGTGCAGTTGCGCTCTGACCGGCCTGGCCCAGGATACACTAGTTGTCAGCAAATCCGCCACCCGGCTCATCCCCATTTCCATCACCGGCTTTACGGGCGAGGCCGATTCGGTCCTGAAATTCGATCTCTCCGTCCTGGGAATGGAGTTGACCACGCCGGACAAGGCCGATTACTTGATCAGCGGCACGCAAAATGGCCGGCTCGAAGGGCGCTTGCAGCCCGCCGGCCCCGGCAGCGATGGTTTCGCCCGCAGCTACAACGGCGGCAACACCCGCTCCCAAGCCCACGCCTTCGCCGATGACATCGTCAAGGTCATCCGCGACACCCCGCCCATTTTTCACTCCAAAATCGCCTTCTGCCGCAAGGTGGGGGCCAACCTCGAGCTTTTCGTCTCCGATTTCGACGGCCATGACCCGGTGCAAATGACCCACGACGCCTCCTTGGTCGCCACCCCGGCCTGGTCGCCCGGCGGTCGCAAGCTCTTTTACACCTCCTGGAAAAGCGGCTACACCCAAATCCTCCAACACGATGCCGCCACCGGCAACCGCACCCTCTTCGCCGCCTACGGCGGCGGCAACTTCAATCCCGCCGTTTCCCCCGATGGCCGCAAGGTCGCCATGATCCTGAGCAAGGGCGGCAGCCCCAATCTCTACGTCTGCGACAGCGACGGCGCCAATTTGCAACAACTGACCCATGAGCGCGACGAGGCCTCCTCCCCCTCCTGGTCCCCCGATGGCCGCCAAATTTGCTACGTGGTCCGCTCCGGCCGCGCCTCCCTGCGCAAAATCAGCGTCACCGGCGGAAAAGCGGAGGAATTGCGCGTCGGCCTTTTCGGCAATCTCACCTCGCCCGACTGGTCGCCCGACGGCAAAAAGATCATTTTCACATCCGGGAGTGGCAATTTCACTCTCTGGATCGCTCCGGCCGCGGGCGGCGAGGCCGAACAATTGGTTGCTGGTGAAGATCCGTGCTGGGCGCCCAATTCCCGCACGGTCATCTTCACCCGGCAAGTAAATCACAATCCGGTTCTATCTTTGCTTGACGTACCGACAAAGCACGTCAAGGATGTCGGTCAGCTTTCGGGAAGCTGTTCCCAGCCTGCTTGGGCAAGGTGAGAAACAGCTTCGCCAAACAATGATAAGACAATGAAAACTTCAAGCTTGGTCAGTATTCTTTTCGTCGGCGCGGCCTTGACCCTCGTCTCGGCTGGGTGCGCCCACAGACCCGTTTCCACCACGCCAATCCCCGAGGCCAACCGCACCGCACCGTCCCCGCCAACCAACCCCGGTCCCGGCGCGGGAGGCACGGTCGAGACGCCCAACCCGATCATCACAACCCCGGGGCAACCAATTCCTTTCGACACGACTAATAATCCTTGGGGAGACACCATTAAGAACGGCGCTGAAGATGCCGCCACCCTCAAGGCCGACACCGTCTATTTCGACTTCGACAGCTCCACGATCAAGAAGACCGAGGACAAAAAGCTGGAGGAGGTGGCCGCCTACCTGAAAGGCCACATGGCCGATGCGTTGAAGGTGGAAGGCAACTGCGACGAACGCGGCACCGAAAAATACAATCTTTCGCTGGGCGAAAGGCGCGCGCTGGCGGTTCGGGAGTATCTGGCCAATTTGGGCGTGGATCCCCGCCAGGTTACCACCGTGAGTAATGGCAAGGCAAAACCGGCTGCTGAAGGCCACAACGAAGCTGCCTGGAGCAAAAACCGCCGCGCCGACTTCGTGCTTCTCATCCCAAAGAGCTGACCAGCGCCGGGACGATCCTCGGCAAGGTAACCGGTTTTGGAGTGCGGCAAGCTCGGTCCCGCTTTCCAAAGCGGCGGCCAGCCGCCGCGCTCCAAATAGGAGGGGAAATTGAATTTGGCTCGCTCCTGGTCTATCTTGCGTCCCATTCGTGAAAAGAGCCTTGCGCATCCTCGCCACCATGGTCCTGCTCGCCGGCATTGGAATCTGGGCGGCCAAAGGCGCCCACCGCGGCTGGACCGTCAACAACATTGAACACCGCGCCACGGACCCCGTCACCGGGATCACCCAAAGCACCTGGGAAAAAGGTTTCATTCCGGGGTGGGATTTCCTGGCCGCCGCCGCCCTCGCGGCGGGAGGCCTGGCCGGCGCTTCCTTTCTGTTCCGTGCCAAGAAAACCCGCGCCTGAACGCGCGATGTAGCGGCGCTCTGTGAGCGCCGCACTCTTCCGATCCAAAAAACTGGCGCATGAACCCCGCTTGGTGTATCATAAGCCCATGTCGCACATTATGAGAAACCAATGGATCGCTCTTCTTATCGCGCCCGCGCTGGCCCTCCCAGCCCTGGCCGCCACGGAAACCTTTAATTGCAAAGACCCCAAAAATGGCAACACCATCGAATTCAAACTGGACGCGCCCGCCGAAAAAATCGCCGGCACCGCCAACGCCATTTCCGGCACCGTCACTTTCGACCCGCAAAACCCCGGCGCGACCCGGGGAAAAATCATCGTCGCCACCGCCTCGCTGACGGTCCCCAACGGGATGCAAACCTCGATCATGCGCGGCCCCCTCTGGCTCGACGCGGCCAAGTACCCCGAAATCACCTTCGAGGCCAAGGAACTCAAAAGCGTCAAAACCGACGGAGACAAAACCACGGCGGACGTGGCGGGCACCTTCACCCTGCATGGGGTTTCCAAGGAAGTGACCATCCCGGTGGAGATGAAATATCTGAAAGACAAGCTGGGCGAACACCTGGGCGGCAATCAGAAAGGCGACCTGCTGGTCATCACCTCCACCAACTTCAGCATCAAGCGCGCCGATTTCAACATCATGCCCGGCAAAAATCTCGACAAGGTGGCCGACACCATCAACCTCACCCTGGCCGTCGCCGCCGCCTCCCCCAAGTGAGCCGTGATCTCCATAGGGGTCAGTGATCTCCATAGGGGTCAGTCCTAGAAAAGTGACATTTTGACAAACGCGCCGCTGCCGTCATCCGGCACTTTGTCGCGTTTACGGCGCACAAGGAGGCCCGAAGACGGTTCTTCTGGCGCAACTTGCGGCCCAAGTTGCCCCCTCCAACCCGCCATTTTTCATTTTGCATTTTGCATTTTCTTCCAGCGGGTCTTGACAAGAATTAGAAACCATGGTCGAATCATCAACGTGCGAGTCGTAGGCACAGTCTATTCGCCTCTGCCAGGCCACGACCGCCGCAGGCGGGCAGGCCGCGTCGGGCAGGCATCTTGCCTGGCGGTTCGCGCGGCTTCCAGCCGCGCCCACGGCCAATGCGGGCAGGACGAAGAGAGTTTCCCGCCAACTCACCCTGCTAAGCGCCATTTTTTTGTGCGTCCCGCATCAATCACATTCAGCGGGAATTGCTTCCGCTGATGCATCCCAGATGATCAAAAACGAACCGTTGAAACCACCGCCGCTTCGGCGGTGAGAATTATGTTTGACGCCAAAATCGCCTCCTCAAGTCGCCTTTTGCCCGCCCTCGCCCTGCTGCTCCTTCTGACGATGGCCATTCCGGCTGCGGCCGCCGACCGTTTCGCCGACCGTTTCGTCTGGGTTTTCGGCTGGAACCTCGGCAACGATTCGGACGTGGCCCAAATCACCCGCGTCCTCGAATCCGCCGGCGCGCACGGCTGCAATGGCGCGGTCCTCTCCGCCGGCCTGGACTCGCTTTCCAAACAATCGCCCGCCTACTTCCGGCGGCTCGATCAAATCCAGCAAGCCTGCCGGCAAAATCATCTCGAACTGATCCCCTCCGTTTTTTCCATCGGTTACGGCGGCGGCGCCTTGGCGCACGACCCCAATCTGGCCGAAGGCGTGCCTGTGGTGGACGCGCCGCTGGTGGTTCACAACGGCGCGGCCCGCCTGGCCCCGGCGGCTTCCCCCGCCCTCGCCAACGGCGGCTTCGAGGACTTCACCGGAAACCGTCTCAAGAATTTCAATTTCCACGACCAGCCCGGCGAAGTCAGCTTCGTGGACACCGCAATCAAACACAGCGGGCGGGCCTCGTTGCGCCTGGAGAATTTCACCGCCAATCCCTACGGCCACGGCCGCGTCATGCAGGAAATTGCCGTGCCGCCGCATCGCTGCTTTCGCGTCTCGCTCTGGGTGAAAACGGAAAACCTCCAGCCGGCCGACGCCTTCCATCTCATGGCCCTCGCCGGAAAGGACCAGGAAATCGCCCCGCGCAATTTCAACGTTCCTTCCACGACGGACTGGCGCAAGATTTCCATGCTCTTCAACTCGTTGTCCTTTGACAAAATCCGCCTCTACGCCGGCCTGTGGGGCGGCAAATCCGGCAAAGTCTGGCTGGACGATTGGAGCATCGAAGAAACCGGCCCCGTCAACGTCCTGCACCGCCCCGGCACTCCCGTCGCCATCCGCTCCGACGACGGCTCTGTCACTTATAGCGAAGGCCGCGACTACGCCCCGCTGCTGGACCCCGCCCTCCATCCCTGGAACGACACCGGGGAGGCCGTGCCGCTGCAAATACTGCCCGGCGGGCGGATTCAGGAGGGCCAGACCGTGCGCGCCAGTTGGTATCATTCCATGATCATCTACGATTCGCAGGTGACGGTGTGCATGGCCGAGCCGGCCCTCTATCAAATCTTCGATCAGGAGGCCGCCCTGCTCGCCTCTCATCTGCACCCGCGCCGCGTCCTTTTGAGCATGGACGAGGTGCGGATGGGCGGCACCTGCCGCGCCTGCCAGGGAAAAAACATGGGCGAATTGATTGGCCAATGCGTCGCGCAACAGGCCCAAATCATCCGCCGGCACGCTCCCGGGGCGGGCCTTCTCGTCTGGGCCGACATGTTTGATCCCTTCCACAACGCCCACGGCAATTATTATCTTGTTGACGGTGATTTCACCGGCTCCTGGGAACACGTTCCCAAGGACGTGACCATGGTGGTGTGGGGCGGCGAACCGCGTCCAAAAGACCTCCATTTCTTCGCCGATCACGGTTTCCACACCCTGGCCGCCTGTTACTACGATGCGGATGATCTCAACGGCGTCAAGGCCTGGCTGCAAGCCGCCGGCGGTGTTCCCCTGCTGGACGGCTTCATGTACACGCCGTGGGAGAAAAAATACTCCCTCCTCCCCGCGTTCGGCGACCTTCTCCAGTGAAGGCCGTCAATGCGTTGCCCGCGCCGCGCGCAATGGCAGCACCGCCTCCTTCAGCCCGGGCGATGTTGCTGTCAAAACTATTCCTCCGGCCTTGTCCGCCGCCCCCACCACCACCAGGCATTTGCCGTTGAAGGCGTGCCGGTAATCCGCTTTGTCCGGATCATGATCGCCCGGATTGCCGTTGCCCACCCCCGCCACGACGCCCGCCCCTTCCACGCGGAAGGTCACCAGGCTGTCCGCCGTCGGGACCAGCCGCCCCTGGGCGTCAAGCACATCCACCTCGACCGGCGCGACGTCCTCCCCATCCGCCGCCAGGGTCGTGCGCTCCGTCTGCAACCGCAGCGCGGCCGGAGCACCCGTGGTCTCGACCGTCTCGCTGGCCGCCACGGCACGGCCGTTGTAGCCCTTGGCGGAGAGGCTGCCGGGGGCATAGCTCACGTTCCACTGCAAATGCCCGTGGCGCGGCATGTCCCGGGTTCCGAGACTTTCCCCGTTGTGGAACAACTCCACCCGCTCGCAGTTGCTGAAGACCACGACCCGGATGTTCTGGCCTTCCTTGCCGGGCCAGTTCCAATGCGGCATGATATGAATGACCGGGTTGGTCTTCCACCAGGATTGGTAGTAATAGTAGTTGTCCTTGGGAAATCCGCACATGTCCATGATGCCGAATTGGCTGTTGATGGCCGGCCAGCCGTAGGGAGAGGGTTCGCCCTTGTAGTCAAAACCCGTCCAGGCGAAGCTGCCCGCCATGAAGGCGCGTTCGGCGACAGGCCGCCAGGAGTCGTCCGTCATGTTGTAGGAGGTGACGAACGATTCTTCCCTGTTATTGGTGTATTCGCCGCGGGTGGTGACGGTGCTGGCGGTTTCGCTGCCAAACATGGGCATGGTGGGATGCTCCCGGTGAAAGCGGTCGTACACCTGGGTGCTATAGTTGACGCCCATCAAATCCTCCACCGTGGCGAAACCGGGGTCGAACCAGCCCCCGTTCATGGCGCTGGAGATCGGCCGGGTGGTGTCGTATGTGCGGACGACCTTCATCATGGCGGAGAAGATGCGCGCGCCTTCCGCCGAGCTTTGCAAGCCTTCCTCGTTGCATAAGGACCACAGGATGATGCTGGGATGATTGCGATCGCGCAGAACCATGTCCGCCAGGTCGCCGAGGTCGGAAGCCTGCGTTGCGGCGGAGGTGTGGTCGCTATAAGTGTCGCCCAGGTGCCGGTTTTCGTCCATGACCAGCATGCCCAGC
>JBEKUQ010000132.1:0-6476 GCA_049514835.1 Verrucomicrobiota bacterium
TTCAATGGTGATGATTTTGGTCTCCAGATCATTGATGGAGTTGAGGGCGGTATAAAGAGTGGTGGTTTTGCCGCTGCCGGTTGGCCCGGTGACCAGGACGATGCCATGAGGCAGGGCGAGGACGCGCTTGAAGGACTTCATTTCGGCGGCGCCCATGCCCAGTTCGGCCATGCCCATCAGCGTTCCCTTTTGGCGCAGCAACCGCAGGACGACTGCTTCGCCGTGGAGCATAGGGATGATGGAAACGCGGACGTCCACCTCGTTGTTGGCGAGGCGCAGTTTGATGCGTCCGTCCTGGGGCAGGCGTTTCTCGGCGATGTTGAGATGGCTGAGGATTTTGATGCGCGAAACGATGGCGGGCTGAAAGCGCTTCAGTTGGGCCGGGACGGGGACTTCCTGCAGCACGCCGTCAATGCGGTAACGGATGCGGAATTCCTCCTCGAAGGGCTCGAGGTGGATGTCGGAGGAGCGCAACTCGATGGCGTCGGTAAAGACCTGGTTGACGAATTTGATGATCGAGGCGTCCTCGGCGGCGCTTTCCAGGTCGGCATTCTCGTCGCCGACCTCGTCCACGACGAGCAGGGGGGCGTCTTCGTCCAGAGTATCAATGGTGTCGGCGCCGACGCCCAGGCGCGTCTTCATTTCGCGGCGGATGGCTTCGGTCGGAGCGAGGACGGGCTGGATTTTCAGGCCGGTCAAGGTCTTGAGGGTGTCCAGGCCCTGGGTGGCGAAGAGGCGGCTGGTGGCGACCTGGACGACGCCGTTGAGGCGCTGCAAGGGGAGCAATTCCTCCTTGAGCAGGACGCGGGCGGGAAAGAGGGAAAGGAGTTCGCGGTCCGGCTCGATGTTGTCCAAGGTGGTGAAACTCAAATGATATTCGCCGGCCAGCCAGCGCAGGACGCTGTCCTCGGATAGCAGAAGTTCGGGTTTGCCCTTGGCGGCTTGGGCGGAAAGGATGCTGGCGTCGGCGACGGAAAGCTGTTTGGCTTCGACCATGCGATCGAGCAATTTCGCCGGGGTCGTTTCAACCGGTGTTTCGATTTTTTTGCTCTCGTTCATAACTGCCTTGCTTTGACGTTGTGATTCAGCTCGCGGCGGCGCTCAGATGGGAGCGCCGCCGGGCTGCTTAAACCCACCGGCGGCCCCGGCCGCCGATGCAGATTTTGGTGATTGTGGTCACAGATAGCTGCCCTTACAGGATTCCGCCATTGAGAATCAAGTAGGCTTCCTGGCGGGCGTTTAACAGGCTGCGCAAGTCATCCTGCGCTTTGGTCAGAGCGGCTGCATTGGCTTTGATCTCGTTCTGCACCTTGGCAATTGCCGCCTTGACCTCAGCGGCCGGCGCATTGTCGTCATAAGCCTTCTGCAAGGCTGCTCTGGCGTCCGCCAGCGGAGTCGTGGCGCCACCCGCAGCAGCACCGGCGCCGGCACCGGGACCGCCACCGCCACCAGGGCCGCCGCGACCTCTGCCGCGACCGCCGAAACCGGCCATCCGCGCGTTTTGCACTGCGGTGATCTTGGCTGAAATGGCGGCCCATTCGGCATCATCGGTTACCTTCATGTCTTGACGCATCTGGTCAAGGTTCATCCCGCCTCTGCCGAAGCCGCGGCCACCGCCACCACCACCGCCGCCACCACCGCCGCCACCGGCACCACCGCCAAAGCCACCACCGCCACCCTGCGCCATCAAGGCGGTTGCACCCAATCCGAGCGCGACCACACAGCCGGCCAGGATCATTGTTTTCTTGAATACGTTCATAACTTCCATTGGTTTAAGGTTCTGTTCGAATCGGCAGTGTACATTTCGAGCCGCCGAATGCGGAACACCTTCTCTCGTAGGCAATTAGTGTGCCAAGCGAGTAAAAGGCCGTTTTACCGGCAAAAGACCGAGTTTCTTGCCGAACACACTGACCTAGACGCGCAATGGTTGCACAAAGTTGCGCAAAAAGTGCGCGGAAGGGGAAATGGCGAATTATGAATAGTGAATAGTGAATTGTGAATGGCGAGGGGGGGTTCGCCGGGCTGAAGGCGTGAATCCCGTTGGGATTGGAAGAATTCACGGCTCGACAGAGTCTCGCCCTGCCGTTTGCGGCGGGCGGGGGTTGGGGAAGGGACATCTCACCACATTCGCTCGGCGGGCAGAGGACTGCCCGCCCTACCGTGATGGTCAATCTGTTGGGATGGAAAGAGGGCGGGTTCTAATCCAACTGGCCCATCAGGAGAAGGGTGGCTTCCTGCCGGATGGAGAGGATCTCCTTGAGGTCCTGCTGCGCCTTGAGCAAGGCCTGCCGCTTTTGCTGGCGGGCATCGCGGACCTTGGCCATGGCCGCTTTGACCTCGGCGGCCGGGGCGTTATTGTCCACCGCCTTCTGCAAAGCGTCCACGGCAGGATCCGGATCGCCCGTGAGGGCGTTCAGACCCGGCATGGCGCCGCCCCCCATCCCGCGGCCACCCATCATGCCGCCCATCATGCCGGAGATTCCGGCGGTGCGTTCCTCCATCTTCAATTTGACCACCTTCTCCAGCCTGGGCTCGATCGCATTCCATTCGTCATCGTTGTTGACCCCAAGCTGCTGGCGCATGCCTTGGACCATCATGGGCACAATTTGTGAGAAATCGAAGGCGCCCCGCCCGCCGCCCGGACCGCCGCCGGCAAAGTTGGCGCCCCCTCCGCGATTAACGGTGACGCCATTGGCGCCGCCGTTGCCGCCACCGGCAGGGCCGCCAACCTGGGCCAGGACAATCACGCCGGAAAGGGCCAAAGTGAGAACGACGCCGCCGCCGACCAAAAATGGATTAAGTTTCTTCATAAGTACCTCTGACTGATTTTTTGGCGGTTTGTTCAACTTGATCGCAAACCGCCACGCTTGAGTGATTTCCAGCCTTTTTCATTATACACGCCCACACTGGTTTGGGAAGGAGATAATTCGGGCGCCACTTCCCATTGTTTATTAATGTCCGCCAAAACCCAAAACAGAACATCTTCTTTTTCCGCCATTGACCCGGCCTCAATTTCGGCGAGAATAACCGCGCATGGCGCCTTTCTTGAAACTTCAGGATGTCTGCAAATCATACGATTCCGTCTTGAACGCCCCGCCCGTCCGCGTGCTGGACGGGATCAACCTCGAAGTGCAGGCGGGTGAATCGGTCGCCATTCTGGGGCCGTCCGGCTCCGGCAAGAGCACCCTGCTCAACATCCTCGGCGCGCTGGATCGTCCGTCCAGCGGGCAGGTGTATTTCGAGGGGGAGGATTTGGGCGAATGGGATGAAAAGGCCCTGGCGGCCTTCCGTCATCGCCGGCTGGGCTTTGTTTTTCAGGCCCATCATTTGCTGCCGCAATGCACGGTGTTGGAGAACGTGCTCGTCCCCACCCTGGCCGCGCCGCAAAGCGCCTCCGAACGGCAAAGTGCGCTGGAGCGCAGTGTCCGCCTGGTCGAGCGGGTCGGGTTGGGGCCGCGCAAAGACCACCGGCCCGGCCAGCTTTCCGGCGGGGAACGCCAGCGGGTGGCGGTGGCGCGGGCCTTGATCAACCAACCCCAACTGCTGCTGGCCGATGAGCCGACGGGCGCCCTGGACCGCGCGGCGTCGGAGGCGTTGTCGCAGTTGCTGGTGGAATTGAACCGGGAGGAAAAAGTGACGTTGATCCTGGTGACGCACGCCGTGGAACTGGCGGAGCGGATGAGGCGCCGGTGCCGGATTCTGGACGGGCGGCTGGAGGAGAAAGGGTGAAGCGGGGTTACGGGGAAAGGTAGGGCGCTAAGTCCTCTGAGCGCCGTCGGGTCAGGATTGGGGAAGGGACGGCTCACCGCATTCTCTCGGCGGGCAGAGCACTGCCCGCCCTACCTTTTGCAGTGGGCGAGGATGGAGGACGGGACGTCTCACCACGTTCTCTCGGCGGGCAGAGGACTGCCCGCCCTACCTTTCGCGGCGGAAGGCGGCTCAGGGCTGATCCGGTTCGGCGGGCCAGTCGAAACGGAGGCGCTGGTGCTCCTGCAAATGGAATTGCAGGGCGCGCACCCAGGCGGCGCTCTCCTCGCCGGGCGGGATGCCCGCGGCCAGGGCGCGCAGCAGTTCCTCGCGGCGCGACAGGGAGTCGGGCAGGGTGTTGAGAACATGGGCGACCAACACGGGCGGGACCGGGGCCAGGCCGCCACAACGGGGGCCGGACCGGCGGGAAGCGCCGTGTTTTTCCGGTTGATTTTTAGATGTGGAATTCATATTGTGAAGCTACGTTACGTGAAGCCACTTCATTTGTCAACGGAAAATGTTGACTTTTTTTCACGGAACGGGTAGTCACTACATGAAAGACATGAAAAACGGCCCGGCCCACGGCGCCGAGGGCGCCGATCTGAAACAGGATTTTCGCGATCTCCTGCGCGCTTCCGGCTGGTCGCAGGCGGAGGCGGCGCGCCAACTGGACATGACGCCCAGCGCCCTGAGCCAGATCGTGCGTCGCAACTCGCCCGTCCGGCCCAGCCCGGTCACACTCCGCTGTTTCCAATTGCTCCTCTGGCGGGAAAAGCCGGAGGCCCTGCGCGAGGTGGCCCGGCGCAAGGCGCTCTCCGCCGCCGAACCGTGGGAACACGAGGTGATCCGCGATTTGCGCGGGCTTCCACCCAAAACCCGGGAGGCCATTTTGGAACGGTTGACACGGCTGATCCAGGCCACCCGGAGGAGGGGAATTAAGTATTAAGAATTTAGAATTAGGAAGGGGGAAGGAGGACGGGGTGAGTGAATCTGCGCGGGGGAGATTAAGATTAAGATTAAGACTAGGATTAAGAGGAGGATTAAGAGGAGGAAAGAAGGGAAAGGGAGGGGGAAAATGGGATGGAAAGAGTTATTCACATGGACAGGCGATGTCCAAGGGGTGTGGATAGAATGGCGGGTAAAGAGCAATGGAAAGGGTTTTATGTCGAAGAAAGAGCAATTCCTGGCCTTTGTGCTGGTGGCGGCGATGGCCCAAGATGTCAGCCTGCAAAGCAATGATTGTCCTCTGATCATGCACATGGCCGGGCAGATTCCAGAGGAGCGGATACCGGACAACGTGATGAACGCAGCCAAGGTGTTTCTGGCCTTTTGCAACGGCGTTTGCAAACGGCCCCACGGCTGGATGCTGGCGCGGCGGTGAACCGGACGGTTGAGGCAGGGCGGGCTCCTCCCCATGAACCCTCACCTCACCCTGACCCTCTCCCCTCCCATCGGATGGGAGCGGAGAGGGAACAGCCGGCGGAGGCGATTGGTTCCACGGGAGTTTGCCGAGCAACGACAGGTTCAGGGGAACAATGCGCAAGTTGCCGACGGGGGAAACCTCTGCCCGCCGTCGGGCGAGGATTGGGGAGGCGGGCTTCTCACCACATTTCCTCGGCGGGCAGAGGACTGCCCGCCCTGCCATTCGCGGCGGACGGGGAAGAATTGGCTCGCGCGGGGCGGCGGTTTGTTTATGCTGGGGCGCGTGGAGATTCGCATCCATTTCTTTGCCCGCGGCCGCGACCTGGCGGGTTGCGCGGAGGCGGTGGAATCCATGCCGCCGGGAAGTTGCGTGGGGGAATTGTTGGAAAGGCTCTTCCGCCGCTTTCCCAATCTGGTGGAACTGCGCAAGTCCATGCGCGTGGCGGTCGGCCTGGACTACCAGCCGGGCGATTATGTGCTGCACGACGGCGACGAGGTTTCCCTCCTTCCCCCCATGCAGGGGGGATGAACCGGCCCGGCCATGCAACGCGAGTTGACATTGACGACAGAAGCGATTGACCCGGCGGCCTGGCCGGAGCGAAGGGCCCTGAGGCCGGACCTGGGAGCGGCGGTTTATTTTAGCGGGGTGGTGCGCGGCACCGAGGCGGGAGAGGCCATCGCGGCCATCGAATATGAGTCGTTCGAGCGCATGGCGCGGCATCAATTCGAGCTGCTCTTCAAGGCCGTGGAACAGCGGTGGCCGGTGCAATCGGTGCGGGTGGCCCACCGGCTGGGGCGGGTGGGGGTGGGAGAGGCGGCGGTGTGGGTGGAAGTCATCGCGCCGCACCGGCGGGAGGCCTTTGCGGCGTGTGAATTTCTTATTGACGAAATGAAGCGGCTGGTGCCGATCTGGAAGAAGCCCTTGCCGCGTTGAGTTCTGTCAAGCCAAAATATTTGCGGGTGGGACGACGGGATTTTTGGCGCTGGCAAGGCGCGACGGGGATTCGTCTCCAGGCACGAAGGGCGCGCCTCGCTTTGTTGGGCAGCACGTGTTGGCGAAGCGGCACCTCAAGATTCCGGATAACTCGATTGAAAATTGAAAATTGAAAACTTGTTATTGGTCATGGGAAGACGCCTGGCGCTTTTCCTCGTCTGGCCCCGTCCTGCTGGCGGCTTTGGCGTGCCGGCCGGTGCGAGTGTCCGGCAGGGCGTCCACCACTTTGGCAATGCGGGCGGCAAAGTGCCACCATCGGCAAGACAGACCCTGGGGCGTCATGGCGATACTGCTTAAATGACAGATGACAAAT
>JBEKUQ010000133.1:0-6451 GCA_049514835.1 Verrucomicrobiota bacterium
CATGTGGCCCGCTTGCATCTTCTGGCGGAGTTCTTTGCCACCATGACAGGACGCGGCGTGGAGATCACCGACGAAGCCGGAAATACCGACCGGATGGTGTTCACTCAAAACGAATGCGCGGCCTGGCTGAGAGAATTCGCGGACAGACTTGAATTTGAAGAGTTGACCAAGGACGAAGCGTTGAACAGCCTGGACAAAGCCCGACGCTTGGGCGTCCAAGGGGCGCGGGTGTATGATTACTGGCACGCCCTCGTGTCGAACAAGGCGAAGTCCAACGAACTTATCACGCGCCACACGCGCCACTTCCAGGGTTTGGCGACAAATGTTGCGTGGCCCTGAATTCACTGCCCCTCCTTGTCAGTGGCCGAGTTGGCAATGGCAAGAATTGCCCGCCGCAATGGTTCGCTCAGTTCCGGCCAAGCGCGAATGATTTGCCGCAGATCACCAGGGAGGGCGGGAATCTGTGGGGCTGTTGCAGAACACGGCTCGACAGAGTCTCGCCCTGCCTCGAGGGCGCAAGGCGGGGGAATTGGTGCGCTTATCGGTGCGTCTGAATCTCTGTTCCGCAGGCAATCTGCCGTTTTTGGCAGGTTCGAAACCTGCGCTGCTCGAAAGCGAGATCCGCTGCAATCGTCGAGCAACCCTCCTCCGACGGACCGCCAGATCCTGGCCCGCAAAATGCTATGTTACGCTTCTGGGTTAAGCCGTGTTTACCGTGGAGCAGCCCTTGTCAAATAGCCGTCCAAAATCAGGACAGCGCCCGGCCAGTTCCGGGACAGCGCCGCTCCGCCGCGGTTGCTCCTGCGGCCCTGCCCGGCATTAGGCAGAGCGGGCACTCGCCCCGGCGTTCGCGCCATTGGGTCCCCAGGCGCGGCCACGGTTCACTGTGTCCAAGATGGCTCGACGGGACCCTCAAGCCGGCGGCGCAACTGGCCGATATGGCTTATTAGACCAGTTGAATATAAAGACATGCAGACCCTAAGTGAACTTATCCTGATCAGGCGAATCCGCCCAGTCGGAAACGACGGCGGTCCAGCCCGTTCGTCCCGCCGGAGGGTTTTGGCCCCATGCCTGGCCGTGCTGCTCGGCGCAACTCTTCCTTTCCCGGCGCACGCCGGCGGCGCTTCCGCCACCAACAACGCGCCGCAGAGCCAGCCGGAGTTGACCCTCGAACAACTGATCAACACCCCGGTGACCTCGGTCGCCAAAAAGGAAACGTCGCTCCAAGATTCCCCCGCCGCCATCTCGGTGGTCACCGCCGACGATGTCAGCCGCCTGGGCATTACCTCGCTCCCGGAGGCCCTCCGCCTGGTGCCGGGCATGGACGTGGCGGAGATTGACGCCAACGAATGGGCCGTCAGCGTCCGCGGATTCAACGGCGAGTTCGCCGATAAACTGCTCGTTCTAATTGATGGCCGTTCGGTTTACACGCCCGCCAGCGGCGGCGTCTTCTGGAACTCCCAGAACGTCATGCTGGATGACCTGGACCGCATCGAGGTCATTCGCGGCCCGGGCGCCACGCTCTGGGGCGCCAACGCCATGGACGGCGTCATCAACATTGTCACCAAAAGCGCCCGCGAAACCCAGGGCGGCCTGGTCACCGCCGCGGGTGGAAGCCAAGCCCGGCCCGTCGCGGCCCTGCGCTACGGCGGCGAACTGGCCAGCAACCTCTATTATCGCGTTTACGCCCAACGCTCCGATTTCGCCAGCTACCCACAGCCCTCCGGCGCCGCCGTGGGCGACCAATGGAATTACACCAGCGCCGGCTTCCGCCTGGATTACGAACCACCCACCCAGAACACCCTCACCCTGCAAGGCGATTACTACGGGGAGGACGCCGGCAAGCCAACCATGCGCCTCAGCCTCACCCCGCCCGGCATTGCCTACGTCACCGATACGGAGCACAACGAGGGCGGCAACATTCTCGGTCGTTGGACCCACGACTTCTCCCCTTCGTCCAAATTGACCTTGCAAGGCTACTTCGACCACGTCGAACAGGGCGACGGCTTCGGACAGTTATATCAAAACACCGGCGACCTGGATTTGCAGGGACAATTCTCCATCGGTTCCCGCAACGACTTCGTGGTCGGCACCGGCTATCGCGACGTTTCCGTGGGCTCCACCCCGGCCTTCGAAGCCATGTGGACGCCCGAAACGCGCAGCATCCAAACCTTCAACCTCTTTGCCCAGGATGACATCACCCTGCTGACCGACCGCCTTCACCTCACCCTCGGTTCCAAACTCGAATACGACACCCTCATCGGCTGGGAACCGCAGCCCGACGCCCGTCTGATGTGGAGGCCTGCCGACAACCAACGCCTCTGGGCCGGCGTCTCCAGGGCCACCGCCACCCCGCCCCTTTACACTTTGGACAGCCGTGTCAACTACCTGGCCATGCCCTCCCCTCCTCCCGGCCTGCCCGTTCTAGTCTCCTTCCTGCCCAACAGCGGCCTGAATCCTGAGAAGCTCATGGCCTATCAAGTCGGCTATCGCCTCGAGCCGGCCAAAAACCTGTCCTTCGACCTGACCGGCTTCTACAACGTGTACGACGATCTCATCTTGGTGACGCCCAATCCCATGCGCGTGGAAGCCAGCCCCGCCCCGCCGCACGTCCTCGTCTCCGAGTCCTGGCAAAATGCCGGCAGCGGCCAGACCTACGGCGTCGAACTCTCCGTCCAATGGCAGGTGGCCGAGTCTTGGCGTTGCGTCGCCAGCTATTCCTGGCTCGACACCCACCTGCGGCCTCAGACGGACCTTTCCGCGCGAAGCCCCGAACAACAGGCCCAGTTGCGTTCCTATCTCGATCTGCCCTTTCACTTGCAGCTCAACTGCGCCCTCTATTTCGTGGACCAAAGCACCGCCGACAGCGCCACCGGCCTGGCGGAGATCCCGGCCTGGCTGCGCGCCGATTTAGGGCTGGTCTGGCGTCCCCGCCCATCGCTGGAACTGGGCCTTTGGGGCCAGAACCTGACCCAGCGCCAGCACCTCGAATCCTTCAACGAACAGTCCACCGTGCTCTCCGCGGTGCCGCGCAGCATCCTGGCCAAACTGACCCTCAGATTTTAACGGCGAAAGATGAAAAACCGTAAGACCCATCTGCAGTCCCTCCGGTTCTGGTCGCGAAGAATGGCCTTCGCCGCCGGGTGCCTGTCCGTCGGGCTGGGTGGGGGCCTCCTTCCGCCGGCCCTGGCGGCGCCGCCCCTGACCGAACTCCAGGTCAAGGCCCTCTGCCTGTTCAACTTCGCCAAATACGTGGAATGGCCCACCAACTCCTTCTCCAACACCAACTCGCCCCTCTTGCTCGTCCTCCAGGGCGACGACGCCTTCACCGCCGCTGTCCAATCCTCCTTCAAGGATAAAATCATTAACGGCCGCACCATCGCCATCCAGGTCATCCATTCCGGTGAGGTCATTCCCCCCTGTCATATCCTTTTCGTCAGGTCCGCCGAAAACAAGCGCGCGCCCGACATCCTGAAACGGGTCAACGGACTCCCCGTCCTGACCGTCGGAGAAGAACCCCCTTTTACCGACGCCGGCGGCATGATCAGCTTCGTCGTGCGGAGCGGCAAAGTTCGTTTTGACATCAACGCGGCCGCCGCGAGAAAGGCCGGGCTGCGCATCAGTTCCAATCTGTTGCAACTGGCCGACACCGTGAGCGACAAACCCCGATGAACCAAATGCTCTAATTTCGACGCGCTTCCATCAAGCGCAAGCAGGTGCTGATCATCATGCTCAACACCACCGCCGCCCTGCTCCTCGCCTTCGCCGGCTTCACCGCCTACGAAATCGTCACCTTCCGCGCCGCCATGGTCCGCAGCCTTTCCACCCTCGCCCAGATCACCGGCAACAACACCGCCGGCGCGCTGGATTTCAACGACCCCAAAACCGCCGAGGAAGACCTTTTCTCCCTGCGCGACGACCCGCATATCATGGGCGCCTGTGTTTATGCCGCCGATGGCGCTCCTTTCGCCAGCTATGGCCCCGGCTTCCAACCCCCGCCCCAGCCTCCTCCCACCGGCCACGCCTTTCACGACGGCCACCTCACCCTCTCCTGCCCCATCCAATCCAAGGGCGATGTCGTCGGCACCCTCTACCTGGTTTCCGACTCCCGGGCCCTCTATGCCCGCCTCGCCGAATACGCTCAAATCGCCGCCGCCGTTTTCGCTCTCACCCTCGTCGTCGCCTTGCTCATGTCCAGCCGCTTGCAGCGCCTCATGTGCGAACCCATCTTGCAACTCGCCCGCGCCGCCCGCCTCGCCGGCCAGAACAAGGACTACGGCGTCCGCGTCGCCCGGCGCAACCCCGACGAAATCGGCGCCCTGGTCGAGAGTTTCAACGACATGCTCGCCCAAATCCAGGAACGCGACACCCATCTCGAACGCCGCGTCGCCGAGCGCACCCAGGAACTCCAACGCGAGGTCGCCGAGCGCAAGCAAACCGAGGAAAAACTCCGCTTCTCCGAAACCCGCTTCCGCTCCGTCTGGGAGAATTCCAACGACGGCATGCGGCTCACCGATGCGCACGGCGCCATGCTCGCCGTCAATCCCGCCTTTTGCCAAATCGTCGCCCTGCCCGCCGAGGAACTGATCGGCCGCCCCTTCACCGCCATTTACGCCCCGTCGGAGGACCTCGACGCCATGATGCGCGACTATCAGAAGGACTTCGCCGGGCGGTCCATCAAAACCCAGACCGAGCGCCTTGTCAGCTTGCGCTGCGGCAAAAACGTCGCGGTCGAACTTTCCAATTCCTTCGTCGAGATCGAGGGCGGCCGCACCGCCCTCCTCACCGTCGGGCGCGACGTCACCGTGCGCAAACGCGCCGAGGCCGAACTGGACTACGAACGCGATCTCTTGCGCGCCCTCCTGGAGCACTCCGCCGACTCCATTTACTTCAAGGACCGCCAGTCCCGCTTCATTCGTTGCAGCAAAGCCTTGTACGAACGCTTCGGCGTCACCCATGAGGGCGTCGTCGGCAAATCCGATTTCGACTTCTTCGACGACTTCCACGCCCGCGACGCCTTCGCCGACGAACAGCGCATCCTCCAGACCGGCCTTCCCTTCCACGGCAAAGTCGAGCGCGAGATCACCACCGACGGCGCCGAACGCTGGGCCTTGACCTCCAAGATGCCCTTGCGCGACAAAGCCGGCAACATCACCGGCACCTTCGGCATTTCCAAGGACATCACCGCCCTCAAAGTCGCCGAAACCAGCCTCGAAAAGGTCCATCGCCAACTGGTGGACGCCTCCCGCAAGGCCGGCATGGCCGAAGTCGCCACCAGCGTCCTCCACAACGTCGGCAACGTCCTCAACAGCGTCACCGTCTCCACCACCCTCGTCCTCGACATGCTCGCCGCTTCCAAAGTCAAAAACCTCGGCCGCCTGGTCTCCCTCTTCGCCGAACACAAGGACCATCTGCCCCAGTTCTTCGCCTCCGATCCCAAGGCCCGCGAAGTCCTCCCCTACCTCCAATGCCTGGCCGACGCCTCCGCCCTCGAACAGGAAAACCTCATCGCCGAAATGCGCCTCACCCGCAAAAACATCGAGCACATCATGGACATCGTCGCCACGCAGCAGAACTACGCCAGCTTCGCCGGCGTCGTCGAAAAGGTCAATCCCGTCGAACTCATCGAAGACGCCGTCCGCATGAACGAAGCCGCCCTCGCCCGCCACAACGTCCGCGTCATCCGCCGCTTCGCCGCCGGCCTCACCGAAATCATCGCCGACAAACACAAAATCCTCCAAATCCTCGTCAACCTCGTCCGCAACGCCAAATACGCCTGCGAAGACTCCGCCCGCCCCGACAAGACCATCACCATCGAACTGCGCAACGGCGGCCAGCACGTCCGCTTCTCCGTCGCCGACAACGGCGTCGGCATCGCCCCCGAAAACCTCAACCGCGTTTTCAACCACGGATTCACCACCCGCAAAAACGGCCACGGTTTCGGCCTCCACAGCGGCGCTCTGGCCGCCCGCGAAATGGGCGGCTCCCTCGTCGCCCACAGCGACGGTCCCGGCGCCGGCGCCTGCTTTACCCTTGAACTGCCTCTCCAGCCCCTTCCCCGCCCATGACCAACGCCATCCATCCTAATGCCGATTCCCTGAAACGGCCGCCGCTCTACAAATCTCCGTGCGACGTTGCGTCTCCCCACGCTGTTCCCTCTCCGCTCCCATCCGATGGGAGGGGAGAGGGTCAGGGTGAGGTGAGGGTTCCTCCTAATCTTAATCTTAATCCAAATCCTAATCTTAATCCTCATCCCCGCAACCAGCCGCCGCTGAACAAACGGTCGTGCGACGTTGCGTCTCCCCACGCTGTTCCCTCTCCGCTCCCATCCGATGGGAGGGGAGAGGGTCAGGGTGAGGTGAGGGTTCCTCCGAATCTTAATCCTAATCCTAATCTTAATCTTAATCCTCATCCCCCCAACCCGCCGCCGCTGCACAAACGGTCGTGCGAC
>JBEKUQ010000134.1:0-6434 GCA_049514835.1 Verrucomicrobiota bacterium
TTCCCGCGCCCGGCCGCGCCTTCTCCTTGATCGAATTGCTCGTGGTGGTGGCCATCATTGCCATTCTCGCCGCGCTCTTGCTGCCGGCCCTGAGCAAGGCCAAGAATCACGCGGGCAAGGCCACCGACATGGATAATCTCCGCCAACTCATGCTCGCCGTCCACATGTACTGCTCCGACAACAACGACATCTTGCCGCCGCCCAATTGGGACGACGGCGGTTGGGCCAGCGCCCAAGGCACCAACACCGGCTGGCTCTACGCCGTCAATTTGAACGCCGCCAACAACACCCAAAGATTCGTCGTCCAAACCGGGTTGCTCTGGAACATCTTGAACAACGCCAAAGTCTATTTTTGCCCGATGGATAATCCTTCCCTTCCCGTCTTCTCCATCCGCGACCAGCAGGTCGAGACGCGTCCCCAACAGCTTTCCAGCTATGCCATGAACGGCGGGGTCATTGATTATTTCAAGGAGATCTATCCGCCCGTCAAACTATCCGCCATGGATCCGGGCGCCTGCGCCTTTTGGGAAACCGATGAGAATGAACCCCAGTTTTTCAACGACGGCGCCAACTTTCCCTCCGAAGGCGTCAGCGGCCGGCACCTGGCCGGCGGCGTTCAAGCCCTCTTCGACGCCTCCGTCAGTTATGTCAAGACCAACTTATGGTATCAGGACGTTTACTCCACCAATAAAAACCGCCTCTGGTGCTATCCCAACACCGCCAATGGCCGCTGAGCCGCCCTCCCGCCTCTCCTCTCCGGCCTGCGGCGCGACCGCCAAGGCCGCCAGAAAGGCGGGGCCTGGCGAGGACTCGGAAAAGGGTCTTCCGATGGCCAATTGCCAATTTTCAATGACCAATTCTCAATCGAAGAAGTCCGGAGTCTTAAAGTATTCCTTCTCCAACACATCTTGCCGAAAGAAGAAATGCGCCCCCGCTCGGGCATTGCCTTCCCGACCGTTTCGTTTCAATCTCTCCCCATGTCAACCAAGCTTAAAGTGGCCGTCATCGGGGTCGGTTCCCTCGGCAAGGAACATGCCCGCATCTACGCCCATCTCGCCGCCGCCGGGCTGATCGAGTTCGCCGGCGTGCAGGATGCCAGCCCGCAGAACGCCGCCAAAATCGCCGAAAAATTCGGCGTGCCGGTTTTTCCCACCCTCGACCGCGCCATCGCCGGCGCCTCCGCCTTCAGCCTCGTCACCCCCACCGTCACCCATTTCGCGCTGGCCGACGCCCTCCTGGCCGCCGGCAAACATCTGCTGGTCGAAAAACCGATGACCGACAATGCCGCCCAGGCCGCCCAGTTGGTCCAGCGCGCCGCTGAAAAAAATGTCGTCCTCCAGGTCGGCCACGTCGAGCGCTTCAATCCCGTCCTCCGTTACCTGGAATCAGTCGCCACCGATCCGCGCTTCATCGAATCCCACCGCCTTTCCCCCTTCCCGGCGCGCAGCACTGACATCGGCGTGGTGCTCGACCTGATGATTCACGATCTGGACGTCGTTCTCGCCTTTGTCCGCTCCCCCGTCGCCAGCGTGGACGCCGTCGGCATTCCCGTGCTGAGCCAGACGGAGGACGTCGCCAACGCCCGGCTGCGCTTTGCCAACGGCTGCGTGGCCAACCTCACCGCCAGCCGCGTCTACCCCGAACGCATGCGCAAAATCCGCGTCTTCACCCTCACCAGCTATATCTCGCTGGATTACCGCGCCCAGGAAGGCTTCATTTACCGCGTGGCGCGCGAAGGCGAGGAGGAATCCTCCTTCTTGAAAAAACTTCTCCACGCCAAGGACTCCGCCATCGTCAGCCAATTCGCCGGCAAAAAAATCGTGCGCGAACCGGTGCCCATCGAAAAAGACGAGCCGCTCAAGCTCGAACTGCTCGATTTCGTCCGTTGTATTCAATCGCATCTGACCCCCAAGGTCAGCGGCGCCGCCGCCAAGCGCGCCCTCGATCTGGCCTTGGAAATCACCCGGCAAATCCAGTCCCGTTAACCCATCATGGGCGGCCTGATTCTCATTCTCCCCTTGCTGGCGTTTGATCTCTGGCTCCTGGCCACCACCGGGAAAAAACAATTCCTGATCTGGCGGCGCGCCCGCGCCTGGCCGCGTCTGGCCGGAGCCGCCGTCCTTGGCCTGGCGCTCGCCGTCTGGCTGGCCTTTTACGTCCAATACCAATGGGGATCCGAATTGCGTGTCATCGGCCTGCCTGTTCCCATTTGCTTTTTCCATCTGGAAGACGGCCAGTGGGTGGATTTTGTCCCGCCGGCGCCCATGCAGTGGGCGGGCTGCGCGGTTAATTTCTTGACAGGTCTGGCGGCCCCCTTCATTCCTTTCAAAGCCGCCCAGTTCCTGCGCAGCGTCAAGGCGGAACTTTAGCCATGAACCGCCCCGCCATCATGCTCGTCGCGGGCGACCCCAGCGGGGACGCCAATGCCGCCGCCCTCGTCCGCCAGCTCGCCGCCGCGGTGCCGGCGGCCCAATTTCAGATGACCCACGACCCCCAGCCGCTGACCACGCCGCTGGCCCCCGCTTTCTTCGGCGCGGGCGGCCCCAAAATGGCGGCCGCCGGCGTGGAACTGGCCGGCGATTTGACCGCCCACGCCGTCATCGGCCTGGGCGGCTTGTTCAACAAGCTGCCCATGCTCCGCCGCCGCATGGCGGAAATGGTCCGCCTCGCCATCGCGCGCCAGCCTGAACTCATTATTCTTGTTGACTACGGCGGCTTCAATTTGCGCTTCGCCCGCGCCATCAAGAAATACGTCCGCGCCCGGACGGGCGGCTTTTTCAACTGGCAGCCGAAAATCGTGGGGTTTATTTCGCCCCAGGTCTGGGCCTCCCGCCCGGGCCGCGCGAAAACAATGGCCCGCTATTACGATTTGGTTCTGTCCTTGTTTCCCTTCGAGAAGCAGTGGTTCGCCTCCAGGGCGCCGCGCTTGCCCGTGGAATTCGTCGGCCACCCCATTTTCGACCGTTACCCGCTCCCGCGCCGGACGGAAATGCCGGCCGCCCAGGATTCCCAACGGCCTTGCGTCCTCCTGCTGCCGGGCAGCCGCCGGGGCGAATTGCAGCGCCATCTGCCGGTGCTGCTCCAGGCGGCCGGCCTGATCGCGGCTCGGCAGCCGACCCGGTTCAAGATGGTCGTTCCAGATCAAACGCTGGCCGGCATGGCCCGCCCTCTTTTGCCGGCTGGCCAGCCCGAAATCGTCCTGCAAGCCGGCGGTCTGGCCGATGCCCTCTCGTCCTCCGCAATCGCCATCACCAAGACCGGAACCATCACCCTGGAATGCGCCTATTTCGGCCTGCCGGCGGTGGCGATCTACAAGACCGATTGGCTCACCTACTTCGGCGGCCGGCGCCTCGTCAACGTCAAATACCTCTCCATGCCCAATCTCCTGGCCGGCCAGGTCATCTACCCCGAATTCATTCAAGGCCAGGCCACCGCCGCCAACATCGCCGACGCCGCCTTGCAACTCCTCCGCAGCCCGGAACTGCGCCTTCGCGTCCGCGCAAAACTCGACCTCGTCATCCGCTCCCTGGGCGGTCCCGGCGCCGCCCGCCGCGCCGCTGCCGCCATTGTCAAGCTGTTGGCTTCGCCGCGCATTCCACCTTGATTTTTTCGGCTTCCGGTGAATAATAACCATCAACGCAGAGTCAAATTAAAATGCAGCCGGCCGCTTTGAGGCGATGGGCGAACGAAAGTCGCCGCCCCATCCTCTCCCAACGCACTCCTGCGGATTGGTTGATCGCAGCGACCGGCCAGTGACCCTGGGCGCAACACGGCGGGTGTCAGGTCAGCCCGGACACCCAAGAACTGAGAGTTGAGACATTATGAAAACAACCTCTTTGCTGATTGGCACGTTTCTAATCATCCTGACCGGCGGATGCATGAGCGATTCTTACGGTCCCGCATCGCCCGATTATTATCCCGAATACTCGTCCTCCTTCACCTGGCATGGCAAACCGCCGCCGGCTCCGGCCAAAGCCGCCGCCGCCCAGATGGCCCGCACCCCGGACCTCCCGCCCGCCGTGCGCAGTTGACCGGCGATTGCCTTTCATCTTTTTGCGTCATGCGGCATGGCGGGGCCAGGCGAGGCCCCGGCCAAACGTCTTAACTGCCGTTATACCTTGAACGCCGCCCGCTGGCGGGGTAATTACTTCGCCATGCGATTTATCGCCACTATCATTGAAAAACTGCAGCGCCACCCCAAGCGCATGGTCTTCCCGGAGGGCGCCGAACCGCGCGTCCTGCAGGCCGCACGGCAATACCATTCCCTGCGCCTGGGCGCGCCCATTCTCCTGGGCGACCGCACCAAAATCAAGGAGGCGGCTGCGCAGTGGAACGTCTCCCTCGAAGGCGTCCGCATTATCAATCCGGCCCAGAGCGAAGACCTGGACATGTTCACCAAGCGCTTCGAGTTGCTCCGCCGCGTCAAGGGCGTGCAGGGCAAGGAGGCCCGCGAAGCCATGATCAATCCCAATTACTACGGCGCCATGATGCTCGCGCTCCACCAGGCCGACGGCTATGTTTCCGGCGCCAACCAAAGCTCCGGCAGCGTTCTCCGCCCTCTCTTTCAAATCGTCAAAGTCGCCCCCGAAGCCACCACCGCCTCCAGTTGCATGGTCATGGAGGTCGAGGACACCCGCTTTGGACACAACGGCGTGCTCTTCATGGCCGATTGCGGCGTCATCCCCGAACCGACCGTCGAGCAACTTTCCGACATCGCCCTCTCCACCGCCCAACTGGCCCGCCTGCTCCTGGGCGCACGCCCGCGCGTCGCCTTGCTCTCCTTCTCCACCAAGGGCAGCGCCACCCATCCCTCCATCGGCAAAGTCCAGGCTGCCACCGCCCTGGCCCAACAAAAAGCCCGCGCCCAGGGCCTGGATGCCGATTTCGACGGCGAACTCCAGGTGGACGCCGCCCTCGTCCCGGAAATCGCCGTGCGCAAGCTGCCCGAAAGCCCCGTGGCCGGACGCGCCAATGTTTTGATCTTTCCCGACCTCAACTCCGGCAACATCGGCAGCAAGCTCCTCCAACATGTCGCCAAGGCCCATGCCTACGGGCAAATCCTTCTCGGCTTGGATCGCCCCGCCGCCGATGTCTCCCGCGGCTCCAACGCCCATGACGTTCTCGGCGTCGCTGCTATCGTCGGCGTCCAGTCCATCCGCTATGACGACCTCCATCCTGAATCAGCCCAAACCGCCGCCAAAACCAGGATCGCCGATTGATCAGTCCAATGCCCTGGCTTCCACCGCGACCTGCGGCGGCGCCAAAGGCCCCATCATGAATACCGTCACCCCGCGCATCTTTATTGCCGCCACTCGCCAGAATGACGGCAAGACCACCGTCTCCCTCGGCCTTTTGGCCGCCTTGCAGCGCTTCTACCCCCGCGTCGGCTACATCAAGCCCGTCGGCCAGCGCTTCGTCCAGGTCGAGGAAGAGAAGATTGATGAAGACACCGTGCTCATGAACCAGGTTTACCAGCTCAATTGTCCCCTCGTGGATATGAGCCCCATCGCCGTCGAGCCGGATTTCACCCGCAAATACCTCCAATCCTCCAACAACGAGGCCCTCGTCAAAAAAATCACCAAGGCCTTCGACCGCGTCGCCTGGGAAAAGGACTTCGTGGTCTGCGAAGGTTCCGGCCACGGCGGGGTCGGCTCGGTCTTTGATCTCTCCAACGCCCAGGTCGCCAAAATCCTTCACGCCAAGGTCATCCTCATCAGCCAGGGCGGCATCGGCAAACCCATTGATGAAGTCTATCTCAACCAGGCCGTCTTTCAGCGCGAAGGGGTCGAAATCATCGGCGTCATCCTGAACAAAGTCCTCCCGGACAAGCTGGATTTCGTCACCGAATTCGTCCGTCGCGGCTTGAAACGCAAAGACCTCGAACTCCTGGGCGTCATCCCCTTCCAAGGCATCCTCTCCCGCCCCACCATGGAGCTCATCCAGGAGGAATTGAAGGCCGATTGCCTAAATCCCGGCGCCTCCGCTCAACGGGTGGTGGACAGCGTCATGGTCGGGGCTATGGCCGTCCAGAATGCCATCCGCTTCCTCAAACGCGGCGTGCTCGTCATCACCCCGGGCGACCGCGTGGACATTCTGCTCGCCGCCGCCGCTTCCGCCGCCGAGCCGGACCAGCAACTGGCCGGCGTCGTGCTCACCGGCGACTTCCAGCCCCAGCCCGCCCTGAGCAGGATCATCGAAACCCTTCCCTTCCCCATCCTCCGCGCTCAAGACGAGATTTACGAAGTGGCTTCCGCCGTCCACAGCCTCATCGTCAAGACGCGCGCCGCCGACACCGAAAAAATCTCCGTCATCCGCGACCTCATCGCCACCCATGTTGACGTCAACAAAATCCTGCGCGCCCTCCAATGAACTACCCCAGGTTCCTAATCTTAATTAAGGCTGAGGGAGCGAAGAGGGGGCCATGCACTGAAAAT
>JBEKUQ010000135.1:0-6423 GCA_049514835.1 Verrucomicrobiota bacterium
ATTTCGCCCATTGCCTTAGCGACTATATCGAAGGCATCACCCATAGCATCTGCACCCTCGAATTCGAGGTGCACCGACCCCTCTACGATTGGTTCCTGCAAAACCTCGACCTCCCCCGTCCTCTGCCCCATCAATACGAGTTCGCCCGCCTCAGCCTCGGCTACACCGTCATGAGCAAGCGCAAGCTCCTCCAACTTGTCAACGATAAAATCGTCTCCGGCTGGGACGACCCCCGCCTCCCCACCATCTCCGGCCTGCGCCGCCGCGGGGTCACCCCCGAGGCCCTCCGCCAGTTCGCCTACCACATCGGCATCACCAAATACAACGCCCTCACCGATGTCGCCGTCCTCGAACACGCCATCCGCCAGGACCTCAACCAGCGCGCCCTGCGCCGGCTGGCCGTCCTCCGCCCCCTCAAGGTCGTCATCACCAATTTTCCCGAAGGCAAGGTCGAGATGCTCCAGGCTGTCAACAATCCCCAGGACCCAAACGCCGGCACCCGCCCGATTCCCTTCAGCCGCCAACTCTTCATCGAACGCGATGATTTCATGGAAGCCCCGCCCTCCCAATTCTTCCGCCTCAAACCCGGCGGCGAAGTCCGCCTCAAATACGCCTTCATTATCAAGTGTGAGCAAGTCCTCAAGGACCCCGCCGGCCACATCGCCGAACTCCATTGCACCGCCGACTTTGACAGCCGCACCGGCGGCCGCAACGCCGCCCGCAAAGTCAAGGGCACCATCCACTGGGTCAGCGCCCCCCACGCCACCGACGCCCAAGTCCGCCTCTACGACCGCCTGTTCACCGTCCCCGAACCCGACGCCGCCGGGGATTTCAAACAATCCCTCAACCCCCATTCCCTCGAAGTGGTCACGGCCAAATGCGAGCCAAGTTTGCAGGACGCCAGCCCCGCCTTGCGCTATCAATTCGAGCGCCTCGCCTACTTCGCCTTGGACAAGGAGAGCGCCCCCGGCAAACTCATCTTCAACCGCACCATCACCCTCAAGGACTCCTGGACGAAGGACATCCACAAGCCATAAACGCAGGAAACGAACGCGAAGGGCCGGTGCAAAAGCAACTTCGAGTATTGAGGCGCCATTCAAACGGGATCGAAGTGGCGTTTGGAAGCGCGCCTTTGAAGGGAATTGAGAATTGAAAATTGACAATTTGTCATTGGTAATTGAGCGGTCGGGGAAGTGGTTTTCAATTGCCAATGACCAATTCTCAATGACCAATTCTCAATCCGAACCGGCCTTGCGCCGAGCGCAAACTCGGAGGTTGTTTTTGCTCGGATCCTCAGGCCGCTTTGGCGGTCGGAAGATCCTCGACGCGGGTGATATGGAGGATGGCGCATTCGGCGCCATGCTCGGCGAAGCCCTGGGCGTCCAACTCAACGCCTATCTCGATGGTGCTGGCCTTGACGAAAGCCACGTCGTGATTGGCGATGTCAAATGATTGGCCGTCTGACAGGCAAAGGCGAAACGGTTTGAACGGTTGAGCGTTCATCCGATCTCTCAGGAGGCGAGCCGTTATCATAATGTGATTCTATTCCCTCCAATTTGTTTATCAAGCCCGCGCTTGGCGCCCATGACTCCCATATTATCCTTGCCGCCGTTCCCACCCGGCGCTTACTTTTGTCTCGTTGACACTGTTTACATTATGGACATTCCACCAGCCTTATGAAAATCACCACCCTCTGGTTGGCCGTTTTGCTCCTTTCCTTCACCGCGTGTTCCACCTTCCAGCGCAGTTCCTCTCGCCCTCCGCCGGCCCGGACGGATCCGCCGGAAACCGTCATCGTTTACTATTACGTCAAAGCCGGCCAGGAAGCCGCCCTGCAAGACACCCTGGCCCGCGCCTGGGCGCTCTATCAAAAGGAACACATGGTCGCCCCCCAGCCCCACCTCATCGTCCTGGAAACAGAAAGACCGGAAAACGGCGGCCAGACCCGCTTCATCGAGATTCTCACCTGGCTCAGCCACGCCAAGCCCGCCAACGCTCCCGATTCAGTCAAGACGATTTGGCAGCAGATGCAATCCCTCTGCCTCCCGCACAACGGCCTCCAGGGCCCCTATGGCGGTGAAGTGCAGCCGGTCAACCCGGCCCTCCGCCCCGCCAATCCCTGACCCGCCCAGCGCGCCGCTTTTCCACCACAGTCAATACCAATTCATAGAAAGTTCGGCAATCGGTCCCGAATGGCGCTTGCTTGGGCGTAAGGCATCGGCCTGCAGCAGCAACCTGCGAACGCGCCGCTGTCAGTCCCGTCAGGGACGGCCTCTTTGCAGCACCCGCGCCAGATGCTTCTTCCAGCTCCGCGAGGAGGGGCATATTCTGCTTGACGACAAAACCGCGATTCAACCCCGGACTCTCCCGCGCGCCCCGTCATGTCTTTTCTTCCCGCCCCTTGCGCCCTTGTTCAATGAGGAGCTTTTGCAGTTCCGCCAACGATCTCGCTTGCGAGCTCCCCTCCACGGTCTTCTCGGCGATGTCCTGCACCTTTTGGTAGGCGGCCTCCAGTTGTTGCGCCAGCTTGGCGTTGGCCGAAAGCAAATCCTTGTTGGCCCTTTCCAGGTTCTCGTTCCGGGCGCTCAGCACGTTGCGCTCGCCCTCAAATTGCTTGTGCGCGAGGTCTTCGCGGCTTTTGGCCTCCAACTTCAGCCGCTCCGTCGCTTCCTTGACCGCTTGGTTGACCGCGGTCTCCAGTTCCTTCGGGAACGCCGAGGCTTTGGCCCGAAGCTCGGCCAGTTCGCGCTCCTTTTCGGCAATGGCCCTTTCCCGCTCCGCCAGGTCTTTTTCGGCGGTTTCGCGCTTTAGTTTGATTTCTTTTTCCAGGGCGGTCTTCTCGTCGTTGAGTTTGTCCTTGATGGCCTGCTGTTCCCGTTTGAAGGCATAATTGAAATCCTCGCGGGCCCTGTCTTGGGCCTTCTTCTCGGCGGCATCCCGCTCCTTGACTTCGGCTTCGTGGGATTTCTTCTCTTCTTCCCAGGCGGCGCGATTGGCCTGGATTTCATTTTCCAACTCCTCTTGTTCGCGGGCCATCTGGGTTTCGAACTCGGCGCGCTTCTGGTTTTGGGCGTCCATCAACGCCGCCAGGCTGACCGCGGCCTTTTCAATGCCGTACAACTCCTTGATTTCGCGTTCCTTGCTCTCCACCGCCTTCTGCACGCTGCGGAATTTGGCCGATTCCGACGCCAGGCGATCCGAGATGTCAGCCAACATTTTCCCGATCTCGGCTTTGAGTCCGCCCAATTCGCGGTCTATGTCCTCGGTCACAACCGCCGCCGCCACCTTGGTGGCCTCCTCACTCGCTTTCTCTTCGAGCCGGCGTTCGGGTGCAAGCTCGGCGGCGCGCTTCTCCTCCAACTGCTTCGCCAGCGAGTGGTAGGCCTCGAGCATTTCTTGCTTGGTGTTCTTTTCGGACAGCTTCTTTGTGGCGGCGGGTTTTTCGGGCATAACAGCTTTCTTGTTCAGGTTCCGATGTTCCGCGCCAGCCTGCCACCTGGCATCCGACGTGAAAAGTAAAATCGGCCCGGCAAATCGCTTCTGATTCGCCGGCGGCCATGATCGCGAAAACCGGCACAGCCCCGGCAAACAGGCAAAGCCAAACCTAGCCCAAGCGGGCGCTCAGCACCCTTCCACGCCCGGTCCCGAACCCGCCGCTGCTTCCCCCCCCCTCCGCCGTCTTTGCCAATATGCCAATTCAACGCTATCCTGATCATCATTGCAATCATGGCGAATTCTGACTGGATTTTAATTTGCTCTTCACGTCCTGTTAATGAGCCCGCGGTCTGATTCCTTGGTGCTATGCGTTGTCTAGTCATTGAAGACGAACAGAAGGTGGCCGATTTCGTGGCCCGCGGCCTGCGGGCCGAACGCTTCGCCGTGGACGTGGCCTACGACGGCCAGGCCGGCTGGGAGCTGGCCTCCGTCTATGACTACGACCTCATTATTCTTGACCTCATGCTCCCCGGCCTGGGCGGCACGGAAATCCTGCGCCGCCTCCGCCGCGCCCGCAAGGAGGCCCCCGTCCTCATCTTGACCGCCCGCGACAGCACCGAGCAAAAGGTGGAAAACTTCGAGGCCGGCGCGGACGACTATCTGACCAAACCGTTCGCCTTCGCCGAGTTGCTGGTGCGGGCCAAGGCCCTCCTGCGCCGCGCCCCGGCCAGTCGCGGCAGCGTCCTGCGCGTCGGCGACCTCGAACTGGACCGGCTTTCCCAGCAGGTGAGACGCGCCGGCAAAAAGATTGACCTCACCTCCAAGGAATACGCCCTGCTGGAATACCTCGCCTCCCACGCCGGCCGCGTCCTCTCCCGCACCATGATCATCGAGCACGTCTGGGACCAGAGCTTCGAGGGCCTCACCAATATCGTGGACGTCTATGTCCGGCATTTGCGCGCCAAGGTGGACGACGCCCACCCGCACAAACTGATCCACACCGTGCGCGGCGCCGGCTACTGCGTCAGCGACGAACAGGACAAGGCATGAACCCCCGTTCCCTGCGCTTCCGTCTGGTCGCCTGGTACGCCGGCTTGCTCACCGCCGTCTTCCTCCTCTTCGGCCTGGCCATGTTCCAGGTCTTGCGCCAATACCTGGAACGCAGCATGGCCGACTCCCTTCGCCGGCGCTCCGCGCAGATTGCCGCCTCCCTCCTGGCCAACGTCCGCCAATCCGGCGAGAGCTACGTGGCCGACGAGATCAAAGCCCGCTATGCGCCGGAAAACTACGACCGCTTCATCCGCCTCTCCCGCGCCGACGGCACCGTCCTTTACGCCTCCGGCCGGACCGCCAGTTTCGATCCGGCCGGACTGCCGGTGCCGCTCCTGGCCGATGCCACACGGCAGGTCTCGTGCGCCGACGGCGCCCGGCTTTTGATCACGGCGCAAAGTTATGCCCCGCCCGCGGGCGGGCATTACCTGGTGGAATGCGGAGGGCCGATGCAGCCGGTCGAAACGATGCTCGCGCAATGGAGCAATTCCTTCCTCCTCGGTTTTCCCCTGGTGCTGCTGGTGGCGGTGGCGGGCGGTTATTTTCTGGTGGGCCGCGCCCTCGGTCCGGTGGTGGAAATGGCCCGCAGCGCCGAACGCATCACCCTGCAAAACCTGGACGAGCGCCTGCCCCTCACCCATACCGGCGACGAAATCGAGCAATTGTCCATCGCCCTCAACCACATGATCGTGCGCTGGCGCGAAGCCTTCGATCAGAACCGCCGTTTCCTGGCCGACGCCTCCCATGAACTCCGCACCCCCCTGGCCGCCTTGCGCGGTGAAATGGAAAGCGTCGTCGAGCAGGCTCGCGCCCTGCCCGAATGGCGCGACCGCGTCGGCAGCGCCCTGGAGGAAGTGGACCGCCTGGCCAAACTCGTCGAAACCCTCTTCGCCATTTCCCGCCTCGACGCCGGCGAAGCCCAGCAGGTCTGGACCAAATTCGACCTCGCCCGCCTGGCCTCCAACACCGCCGATCAAATGTCCCTCCTCGCCGAGGACAAGGGGGTGTGCGTCTCCTGCCTGGCGGCCGCGGAGGTGCAGGTCGAGGGCGACCAGGCCCGCATCAAGCACGTGGTCGTGAATCTGCTGGACAATGCCATCAAATATACCCCCGGCGGCGGCGCCATTTCCCTCCAAGTCCAGGCCCGCGGCGGCAAGGCCGTCCTGGAAGTGGCCGACACCGGCATCGGCATTCCTGCCAGCGCCCTGCCCCATGTCTTCGAACGGTTCTTCCGCGTGGACAAGGCGCGCTCTCGCGAAGCCGGCGGCGCGGGGCTGGGGCTGGCCATCGTCAAATCCATTTGCCTCGCCCACGGCGGCAAGGTCGAGGTCGAGAGCGTGGAAAGCCGCGGCAGCCGCTTCCGGGTGGAATTGCCGCTGGCGGCCTCCACCAACGGCGCATAAAAGCGAAGCACTATCAACCATGGAACCAGAAACCGCAGTTCCGACAAACCCGCCACCGGCCGCCGCTCCCAGCCGGCGGTTTGGCCTCTTTTGGCCCGTCCTGGCGCTTGTCCTCATCGTCAGCGGTCTTTGGCTTTATGAGCGCAAACACCAGGCAGCGGCGCCCGATTCGCCCGACACCCAGACGCCCACGGTGGCGGTGGCCAAGGCGGACCGGGAAGACCTCTACAATGAAGTGACCATCGCGGCCGAATTCCGTCCCTACGTGGAGGCTGAATTGAACGCCAAGGTTTCCGGCTATTTGAAGGTCATCAATGTGGATTTCGGGGACAAGGTCAAGGCCGGCCAGCTTTTGGCCACCATCGAAGTGCCCGAATTGCAGGACCAGCTCAACAACGCCATTGCCGTGGAACAACGGGACGAGGCGGATTACACCAACACGCATTTGATTTACACACGGTTGTCCTCCGTGAACCGCGCGCACCCGGATTTGGTCGCGCAGCAGGAGGTGGACACCGCCGGCGCCAAGGACTTG
>JBEKUQ010000136.1:0-6408 GCA_049514835.1 Verrucomicrobiota bacterium
GGTGGTGAACCGCACGCCGCCCTGGCAGCGGAAGGCCACTTCGTCGTTCGCCGCCGAGTTGAAGGCGGCGTTTTGGGAGTCGGCCCAGAGGAAACAGCCCTGGTTGTTGACCGTGGCCTGCCGCCCGGCGGCAAGACTGTACGAACCGGCCACGCTGTTGCCGCTGCCGCCCGGAATGATGGAGTAACTCGAGCCGGGCTGGATGCTGTTGCCCTGTCCGCCGGACAGGGTCGCGTACTGGGCGTTTGGGAAAATGTTGTTCATTTGCCCGCCCCCGACGGTCGAACTGCTCGCGCCGTTTTCAATGCTGTTGGCGGTGCCGCCACTGATGGTGCTGTAGGTGGTGTTGCTCCAGATCGCGTTCCCGGCCCCGCCGCCAATCACGCAGGACAACGCCGTTTGCCAGCAGGCGTTGCCGTGGCCGCCGCCAATCGTCGAATACTGACAATTGGTTTGGATGGTATTGTTGCCGCCGCCCGCCACCGTGCATTGATTGGCATTGCTCTGGATCGTGCTGGCCTCGCCGCCCCCGATGGTCGAAGAGACCGCCGCGAACTGGATCACGTTGGTCCGCCCGCCGCCGATGGTCGCGCCGTCGGCGGCAACGACATTGGCCACGCCACCGCCGATGGTGGCGAAGTTGCCCGCCACACTATTGACGCTGCTGCTGGCGCCCCCGCCGCCGATGGCCGCGCCCGCGGTGTTGGCAGCGGCATTGTTGCCGGCATACCCGCCGATGAAATTTGGGCAGGTGGCATTGGGTTCGAGACGCAAGACCCGGGCCGAGTTCACTCTGACCTCCATGGCATTGTTGTCGGCAGTCCCCAGGAAGTTCGTGGAGCTGATGTTGGTGTTGCCGTTGACCGTCCAATAGCTCCCCCCGTTAAATGTATTCGTCACGATGATGTTCGTCAGACCCGATCCGTCGCCGGAGAATCCCCCGTGGAAGAGGCCGGACATGCTGTTGCCGGTGGAGGAGAGCGTGAGCGGCGCCGAATAGGTGCCCGACAAGGCGGAGTTGGGCACGGTGCCGACCAGGCTGGCGGCAGGGACATTGGCCAGGCCCCAGCCGTTGCCGTCGAAATTGCCGCTGAAAGTGCCCGCGAAGCTGTTGCCGGTATTGGGGAATTGCAGCAACCCGGAATAGACCCCGCCCAAGGCCGGGCCGGGAACTAAGCCCGACAAGCCGGAAGCGCTGACATTGGTCAGGCCGCTGCCGCCGCCTTGGAAGCTGGTGGCCGTCACCGTTCCATTCACGTCGAGCGCGGTGGCGGGATTGTTCTTCCCGATGCCGACGCCGCCCCAGGCACGAATCAGGAACTGATTGTTGGCGGTGGAGGTAAAAGCCGCCGCTGTGGAGTCGGCCCACACGAAGGTGCCGTTGTGCAACGCCTGCGCGCGTTGTCCGGCGGCGAAGCTGAACGTGCCGAAGGCCTCGTTGCTCACGCCTCCGGGAATGGTGGCGTAGAGGGCCGACGCGCCGATGACATTGGTGAAACCACCGCCGATGGCGGAATACGGCGCGTTCGTGAGGATGAGGTTGTTCTGTCCGCCGGCGATGGTCGCCGAATCCGCCTGCACACTGATGGTCTGACCACTGCTGCCGGCAATCGTCGCGTGCGAGACGGGTCCCTGGATGGTGTTGCCGTTGCCGCCGCCGATGGCGTCCCAAGCGCCGGAAGCCATAATGCTGTTGTTGTCGCCGCCGCTGACCACCGAGTACTTGGAAGCAACCGAGTTGAGCGACCCGCCGCCAATGGTGGACTTGAAGGCGCCGGGCGCAATGCCGTTCTGCTGGCCGCCGCCGATGGTGGAATCGGCGTCCCCCACATTGTTCTGCGAACCGCCGCCGATGGTGCCGTCCGTCGAGTTGGGCAGAATCTGGTTAAAGACTCCGCCGCCGATGGTGCCGTAATCCGACAGGACCTGATTGATGGCACCGGCCGTGCCGCCGCCACCAATCGCCGCCCCGACGATGCCGCCTTGAACGAAGTTGCCGCTGAATCCTTCCAGCACGTTCGGGCTGGTCGCGTTAGGCTCGAAGCGAAGGACGCGAGTGTTGTTCACCTTGAATTCCAAGGGCTGGTTGTCGGTGGTGCCGAGGAAGTCCGTTCCCGCCGTCGTGCCCGCGTTGCCCGCCAGTTGCCAGAAATCCTTGGCGTGCTTGCCGTCCACCGTGTCCGCGTTGCCCGCGTTCAAGTTGCTGACAATGACATTGGTGTAGATTGGCGGAATGATGAAAGGAGGACCGGCGGCCGGACCAAAGGTCACCGTGCCGCTGAAGGTCTGATTGGCATTGAGGCGCGCGACGTTGCCGGAAAGTTGCGCGTCGGCAATTGGCCCCGTCACCTGCGTCGCTGTCAGCGCGTAGGGCGCGGGGGTGAGCGCCTGACGTGGCGCCAGCGGGGTGAAGGCGGACCCGCCGTTGGTGCGCACGGCAATGTCGAGCCAGCGCGCGTCGCCGGGGAAAGCACCGGGACCGAAGTCCAGCGTGGTGGTGAACAGGCCGTTGGTGACGCCGACAGAGTTGGTGAGAGCCGGCGCCATTTGTGCGCCGCTGACCGGCGAATCGTAAATCACAAATCGCAAATCGTAAAACCCGCTGACCGGCTGGCCGCCGGCGGCAAGTGAACCTTGATAAGTGAAAGCCGTGCCCAGGGGCTGGGCCAGTGTCAACACCGCAGACAGAACCAGGCTGGCTCCCGCTGCGGCCAATGTTTTCGTGTTCATGGTCTGACTTTTGTTCAGGGTTTATGGAGGGTCGCGGGTTGAGCCGGTTGAACGGCGGCCCTGCCAAACACGCCCCTGCGGGACGAGGCTCCCGCCTGGCGATCCGTCCAATCGGAAAACAGGTTTGCGGAAATAATGCCGATACGGGGAGGGCAGCAAGCTCATGGCGGGCGCGCGCGCAGACAACGCCCGGCGAGACTGGTCATCCCCATCCCGCACCGCATAAGACAGCCGGCGCTCATCCCGGGGCAGTACTGCTCCCAAGTCCTCAAGTCCAGGCCCTCGTCGTACTTCACCGCGTCGCGCCTTGAACAAGGCAAAAAAAACTATCATCGCAACAGCCGGTTTGACCGGCCCTGCAGAAGAGTTTCGATTTCAGACCCGGTTCGAGTTTCTCTCCGTTGGGGCATCCTGTCAATCCACCATTCTTGCCAAAGGTAAAGCAATGTAATGCTGGCCCTGATTTGGAACTCCTGTTTCATCTGGTGCCGTTGGCCTTCTTCCTCCCAGCCCGCGCCGCGGACGAATTCTTGCGTCCCGCCCCGCCTTGTGGCAATTTGGCCCCATGAAACCGCCGCTCCACTCTCGTCGTGAATTCATCCGCCTGACCTCCCTGGCCGCCGCCGGCGCGCCCCTGCTGTCCTCCTGGCCATCCCAGGCCGGCGTGGTTGACCCCAATCGCAAAATCGGCTTCGCCCTGTGCGGTCTGGGCGGCTTGAGCACCGGCCTGCTCGCCCCCGCCTTGCAAACCACCCGGCATTGCCGACTGGCGGGCATCGTCACCGGCACACCCGCCAAGGCCGCCGCCTGGAAGGCCAAATACAACATCCCCGACAAAAACATCTACAACTACCAGACCATGGTCAACATGGCCGACAACCCCGACATTGACGTCGTCTATGTCGTCACCCCCAACGCCTTGCACGCCGAATCCGCCGTCAAGGCCGCCAAGGCCGGCAAACATGTCCTCAGCGAAAAGCCCATGGAAGTCTCCGTCGAAAAATGCCGCCAAATGATTGAGGCCTGCAAGGCCGCCAACCGCCTGCTGGCCATCGGCTATCGCAACCGCTTCGAGCCGCACACCATCGAATGCATCCGCCTGGCGCGCGAAAAGGTCTTCGGCCCTGTCAAATCAATTGAAGCCTCCTTTGGTTTTGGCATCGGCGATCCCAACCAATGGCGGCTCAAGCACGACCTGTCCGGCGGCGGCGCGCTCATGGATGTCGGCATTTACGCCCTGCAGACCGCCCGCTACATCAGCGGCGAGGAGCCGGTTGAGGTTTCCGCCAGGGAAACCAAAACCGACCCCGTGAAATTCAAGGAGGTGGACCAGACGATGTCCTTTCTATTGAAATTTCCCGACGGCGTGATCGCTTCCTGTGCCACCACTTTCGCTGGCGGCGGCCTGAACAGTTACACCGTCCATGCCGAGAAAGGCGCCTTCGGGCTGGGCCCGGCCTATGGTTACGGCGGCGTGCGAGGGCAGCGCAGCGACGGCCAGCCCCTGGCCTTTCCCGAGGTCAATCAATTCGCCGCCGAGATGGAGGATTTCTCCCTCTGCATTCTCAACCACAAACCGACCATCGTCCCGGGGGAAGAAGGTCTGCGCGACGTCAAGATCATGATGGCCATTTACGAGGCCGCCAAAACCGGCCAGCCCGTCAAGCTGTCCTGACCCATTTCCAGGATTGCGCCGCGCCGCCGCCCTGCCAATGATGCGGGGCCGTGATCATTTTTGAAGACGAACATCTCCTCGTGGCCAACAAGCCGCCCGGACTCAACACCCACGCGCCCTCGCCCTATGCCGGCCAGGGGCTTTACGAGTGGCTCAAAAACAGCGTCCCGTCCCGGGCCGCCCTCGCCATCATTCACCGGCTTGACAAGGAAACCTCCGGCCTCATCGTTTTCGGCAAAACCACCCCCGCCAACCGCTCCCTCACCCAACAGTTCGAGCAGCGCGCCGTGCGGAAAAAATATGTTCTGCTCACCGACCGCCAAACCGCTTTCACCCGTCTGACCGCGCGCTCCTGGCTGGCGCGCGCCGGGGGAAAATACGTCGGCCGGCCCGCCGGGGCCGACGGCGCCGCCGCCGAGACCGCCTTCCGCCTCGTCCAGCCCGCGCCGCCGATGCCCGGCGCCCTGCAAGGCTGCTTTTTCTGGGAGGCCGAACCCGCCACCGGTCGCACCCACCAGATCCGCGTCCAGGCCGCCGCGCATGGCTTCCCCGTTCTGGGCGACACCCTTTACGGCGGCACTCCGGCGGCCCGCGTTTATCTCCACGCCGCGCAACTGGGTTTTCGCCATCCCGCCGGCGGCGAAAACATTTTATTTGACTCTCCCCCGGACTTTTCCGCCGATCCGCGCGCCGCCTTGCGCGCCGCCGTCATTGACCCCGCCGCCACGGACGCCTTCCGCCTCGTGCATGGCGCGGCGGACGGCTGGCCCGGCCTCTATGCCGACCGTCTGGGCGGGTTCCTCCTCGCCCAATCCGCCGCCGTCTTGACCACCGAACAGCGCGCCTGGGTGGAGGAATTGGGCCGCCGGTTTGCCGCCCGCGGCCTTTACCACAGAATGCTCCGGCGCCAGACCGCGGGCGGCCCGGGGCCGGAAAACCCGCCGCAGTGGCTCTCGGGGGAAAAGGCCCCCGGCGAAATTCTGGCGCGCGAAAACGGCCTGCGTTTCGCCCTCCGCCTGGCCGAAGGTTCTTCCGCCGGCCTGTTCCTCGATCAGCGCGAAAACCGCCGCCGTTTGTTGACAGGTTATATCGCCCCGGATTTTGCCATCGCCCGCCCGGCCCGGATGCTCAACGCCTTTGCCTACACCTGTGGGTTCTCGGTCTGCGCCGCCTCCGCCGGCCTCCAGGTCACCAGCCTGGACCTATCCCAAAAACACCTCCAATGGGGCCGGCGCAATTTTGAACTCAACGGTCTCCCGCCCGCCGCCCACGATTTCATTTTCGGCGACGCCTTCGGTTGGTTCCGGCGACTGGCCAAAAAGGGGCGTCTCTTCGAGGTCATCATTCTGGACCCGCCCACCTTTTCCCGCTCCAAGGAACACGGCGTCTTCCAGGCCGAAAAAGACTTCGGCGCGCTGGCCGCCGCCGCCCTGCCTTTGCTGGCGCGCCACGGCATCCTGCTGGCCTCCACCAACGCCGCCGCCCTGCCACCGGAGCGTTTCCGGGACCTGGTGGAGCAGGCCGTCACCCGCGCCGGCCGCCGCGTCGCCCGCCTCCATTACGCCCCGCTGCCGCCGGACTTTCCGGCCCATCGCCAGGAACCCGCCGCCTCCAGGTCATTCTGGTGGCGCGTCGCCTGAGTGGTTTCTGTCAAGTCAAATGTCTCACAGCGTCAGCCCCGACTTCGGCTTTTCCGAAATCGCCCGTCTCTTGTACTTGTCAGAAGTTTCCCGCAAAACCGCCTCTTCTTCCGGCGTCAGGCTCTGCATCCCCTTTTCTGAAATCTTCGCCAGGATCGCGTCCATCTCCCGCTCCTTTCGTTTATACTCCGGCAGGCTGGTTCGCCCGGCCTCCGGGCCCGGCCTGGGAAACGGCAGCCGGCCCGACGGCAGCATCAGCGGGTTCCTCGCCAGATACAAAAACAACAAAACCGTGCCGATCGAGATCGCCGCAAAAAGCGTCGGGCTGCCCCGGATGATGGACGGATGCAACGCCGCCGCCGT
>JBEKUQ010000137.1:0-6397 GCA_049514835.1 Verrucomicrobiota bacterium
AATTCCCGCCGCATCCGCTCCGCCGTCGGCGATGTTGTCAAGTCGAACTCTTGCTTTTCCTCCGCCGTCAGCAGGCCCGCCAGCGTCGCGTCCTGCTCCCGGTCAATCTGTCGCAGTTGCCCGGTCTGGCCGGGCGTCGGCCGGCCATTTGGGGCGTCCCACAGCACCGCCTGGCGGCGGCTCTCAAACTGGTCCCGCAGCGCCAGCACCTGCGCGCGCTTGTCCTCGGACAAAAAAGCCAGCCGCCGGTCATCGTCCTCCGCGTCCACAAAATACTTGTTCAACTCCCGCTCGTAATTGAGGCCCAGTAGCTCGCGCAGCACCGCCGGCAACTCCTTGTCAATCAGCGCCAGTTGCGCTTCCCGCTCCTCCAGTTGCGCTTGTTTGAGCGTCCGTTTCTCGTCCGTCTCCCAGTATTTAAAGGCCCGTCCGTTCTGGTAAAACTTCCCGCGGCGCGCCGCATAGAGCCGCATGACATCCGTGATCACGATATCCCGCACCGTGGCTTCCGGGCAGCCGACGGCCCGCAGGTTGGCGATGTATTGGCGGTAATCGGTGGATTCAAGCTGCGACCATCTGAATTGGTTGGTTCTGTAAATCACGACCGGCGGCGCGGGAGGCGCGACGGCACGCGCGGCCGCCGCCGCCGCTTCGCGCCTCTGTGCTTCGCGCGCCGCTGCGCCGGCCGCCGTGCGCTTCTCGGCCTGTCCCGCCTGGTAATAAACCCCCATCCAAAAGAACCCCACTCCCAACACGGTCAGGTTGAGCAGACAGATAAGCACCATGAGCCTGCGCTTCATTTTCCTTCATGCTAAAAATCAACCCCGCTCCAACGCAAGAGTGGATTTCGCCCCCCGATCCTATTTTCGTCAGGGCGTCCCGCCATCGAAGGAAGGCGGCGCATCGCCGGCCTCCACGCCCCAATTGGTGTTGGGAGCGCTGCCCACGACAAAATCAATCGTGGCCCCGCCGGAGTCCTCGCTGGCGGAAATCAGGGCGCGGAAAAGGTGTAGATGGTTGTGCTCTTGAAGGTCTCGCCCGGCCGCAGAACGGTGGAAGGGAACTCGGGGTGGTGGATGGAATCGGGGTAATGCTGGGTTTCAAGGCAGAAGCCGCGGGAATTGCCGGTGTAGAATTGAACTCCAGGCTCGGTGGTGCGCAGTTCCATGACACGGCCGCTGACGGGATCGCGCACGCGCGCCGCCAGGACCAGCGACTTGCCGCCTCCGTTGATGACGAAATTGTTGTCGTAAATCCTGGACCGGAGCTGGCTGGCGCGCGCGCCTATGAGCGCCGGCGTGGTGAAATCCAGCGGCGTGCCGGTGACGCTGGCGATTTGACCGGTGGGTATCAGTTGATCGTCCGTGAGCGTGTAGTGGTCCGCGGCCAGCCACAATTCATGGCCCGCCACACCACCGGAGCCGGCCAGATTGTAATAGGCATGACTGGTGAAATTCACCGGGGTGGCTTTGTCGGTCACGGCCTCATAGTCGAGACGAAGCTCGTTGTCGTCGGTCAGGGTATAGGTGATGCTCGCGGTGAGGTTTCCCGGGTAGCCTTCCTCGCCGTCCTTGCTGAGGTAGGTGAGGCGGACGGCGGCGGCGTGATCCTGGACCGGAAGCGGCCGGGCCTGCCAGGCCATGGAGGCAAAACCCTTGACGCCGCCGTGGAGGTGGTGTGGTCCGGCGTTGGCGGCGAGTTTGTATTCGACGCCATCGAGGGTAAAGCGGGCGTTGGCGATGCGATTGGCGACGCGGCCAATGATCGCGGCGGAAGTCTGGAAGCCGTGCAAATAGCGGTCGAGAGAATTGGCGCCAAGGAGGACGTTGGTCAGGGCGCCGTTTCGGTCGGGAACTTCCACCTCGTTGAGGATGGCGCCGTAGGTCATGAACCGGACGAGCATTCCGTGAGCGTTGCGCAAGGTGAACTGCTGCACGGGCGCGCCGTCGGGCATTTTGCCGAATTCCTGCTGCTCCAGCCGGGTCAAGGCCTGGGCGGGCGCGCCGGCCGGAATGGCGAGCAGGGCAAGAGACGTGGCGATGGAAAACCATTTGTGAGGCCGCATGGTTGGGATTTTACGCCAGCGGAGGTCTTCATGCAAACTGTAATTTACGCCCCGATTAGCGACTTTCTGGGGAGCGTGACCGTCCCGGTTGCACCCGTCGGCGTCTCGCCGACGGAATCTTGCTTCCAAACCGGATCACCTTTTGGGTGCCGCCGGGAGCCTGTCGCTAATGATTCGGGATTTACGCCCCGAAGGCATTGTGGCAGGGTGGGAAAGCGGTTTCTTGACTCATGCGCATTGAACTGATCAATACCGGCGCCGAGCTTCTGGTTGGGCGCGTCCTCAACACCCATCAGCAGTGGCTCTGCCGGCAATTGACGGACCTGGGCTATGAGGTGTCACGGCAGGTTTGTGTGGCCGACGACGGCGAGCAAATCCAGGCGGTGGCGAGAGAATCGCTGCAACGGGCCGATGCCATCATCATCACCGGCGGTCTCGGCCCCACCAGCGACGACCGCACGCGGGATTTCATCGCGCAAATGCTTGGGCGGAAACTGGTCGTTCACCCGGACACGCGGGGGCGGATTGAACAATTCTTTGCCGCGCGGCCGCACCCCATGCCGGCCAAGGTGCTCGTCCAGGCGATGATCCCCGAAGGCGCCACGGTTCTGCCCAATGCCAACGGCACCGCGCCCGGGCTGGCCTTGGAGACCCAGCGCGCCAAACAATGGCTGATCTTGCTGCCTGGCCCGCCGCGGGAATTGCGGCCCATCTTTGTTGAATCGGTGGTTCCGCTGCTCCGCCGGGAGTTCCCTCTCGCCAGCAAATACCTTTGTCGCACGATCAAAACGACCGGCTTGGGCGAATCGGTCGTTGAGGAAAAGATTGACGCCGCGTTGCGGCCGTTGGCGGGCGAGGGTCTGGAACTGGCTTATTGCGCGCGCGTGGGCGAGGTGGATGTGCGCCTGGCCGGGCGCGGGGAGAAGGCGGAGGCCCTGCTGGCCGAAGGGATGGCGCGGGTCGAGCGGCTGCTTGGGCCGGTGATTTTCGGCCGGGAGGATGAGTCGCTGGAATCGGTCGTGATTGGCCTCCTGACCAGCGGCAAAAAAACCCTTGCCGTGGCGGAGTCCTGCACCGGCGGATTCCTGGCCCATCGGCTCACCAATGTCGCTGGAGCGAGCGCGGTGTTTCTTGGGGGGGTGGTAGCGTACTGTAGTGCGATAAAACGCGATATTTTGGGGGTACGGGCGGAGACGTTGCGCCAGCATGGGGCGGTGAGCGAACCGGTGGCGCGGGAAATGGCGGAGGGGGCGCGGCGGCTTGTGGGCGCGGATTACGCGCTGGCGGTGACGGGGATAGCCGGGCCGGGAGGCGGCACGCCGGAAAAACCGGTCGGCACGGCCTACATCGGCCTGTCTGAAAGCAAGGGGACGACTGTCCAATTTCAGTACAGTCCGGTGGATCGAGAGACCTTCAAATTTGCGATTTCGCAGCGGGCGCTGGATATGCTGCGTCAGGCGTTGGCGGGCAGAGCGGCGGGCAGAGGCCAATAAGCATTGAAACTTGACAAAAAAGGATTGCCATTGGCACAGGGGGTGCTAGAGTTAGCAATGCGGTTTCGGAAGGCAATCCGTGAACAAATGTATTAATCTAAACCCGCCTTCTGCATGGTTCACGCCGCATGAGAAAGGTTCAAAGTAAAGATGCAAAATAAAACTACGCGCAAAGCGGGCTTCACCTTGGTGGAGATCATGATCGTTGTCGCCATCATCGGCCTGTTGGCCGCCATCGCGATCCCGAACTTCGTTCGCGCCCGCACCACCTCACAGACCAATGCCTGTATCAGCAACCTGCGCATCATTGACGGCGCCAAGGGGCAATGGGCGTTGGAAGTCCACAAGCAGAACAGCGATACGCCCGCCGGGACGGACATCCAGCCCTACATGGGCCGCGGCTCGGCCGGTGAACTGCCCGTTTGCCCGAACGACTCCGCGCAGACCTTTGCCACCAGCTACAACCCGCAGAACGTCGGCACCAAGCCGACCTGCCTGATCGTGCCGGCTACACATAGTCTGCCCTAAAGCAACCCAACTGTCTTGATCGCAGAGATCGAGACGCTGCAAAAGGCCCGGGAGAAATTCCGGGTCTTTTTTTTGTGCGCAGTTCAAAGGGCGGGAGAGGAGGAAAGGACAAATGCTGAAGGCTGAACCCTCCCCAATCATCAGCGACTTTCCGGGGAGCGCGACCGTCCCCGGTTGCACCCGCCGGCGTCTCGCCGACGGAATCTCCCTTCCAAACCGGATCACCTTTTGGGTGCAGCCGGGAGCCTGTCGCTAATGATTCGGGAAGGCTAAAGGCTGAACCCTCCCCAATCATCAGCGACTTTCTGGGGGAGCGCGACCGTCCCGGTTGCACCCGTCGGCGTCTCGCCGACGGGATCTTCCTTCCAAACCGGATCACCTTTTGGGTGCAGCCGGGAGCCTGTCGCCAACGATTCGGGAAGGCTGAAGGCTTAAGGATAAATGGAATTAGTGCGGGGTCGGCGGGGCAGGCAGTTCAAAGGGCGGGAAAGGAGGGCAGGTGGCTGGGATGGGTTTTCCGCGGCCCCCTCTTCACAACTTGACTGATAGTCCATAGACATTGCAGGCGATTGGGCATGGACTGGAGCCATGCCAAAATGCGATCCCGTCCTTTGGATGGCCGCGAAAAGGCACAAACGGCACAAAAGGGGGTGGTTGAGGTGGACTTGCACGATGGGAAACTGGCCGAACTGATTGACCGCCACCGGCTGGACGCTTTCGTTCTGGAAAACGTCAGATAACTGGGATTCCGCAACGCATTAGATAATCGGCCGTCGAATCAAAGGAAGTTGGCAGCCGTGTTTCATCGGAAATGTCACCTTGTGGAATCCAGATGATCAATCCTCGTCTCGCACGGGTGAGCAGAACACGGTAGGTGTTGAGAAGGTACTGCCGATCAATTTCGCTTTTCAAAACGCCCCAGCGTGAGCCGCTGAAATTGCGATATGACCAACAGCCGGTTGCCGGGTCGAAGGAGAAATCTCCGCCCCAACAAAGGCCAATCCAATCAAGCTCCAAACCTTGGCACTCAAATTCCGATGCGGCGATTTCAAGTTGGTTCGAGGAGCGCACATCCGGTGGCAGATCAAGAAACCAATGCACGAACATGTCGCGATTGCCTTGCCTAAAGCCTGACGACAATTCGAGGCCGTCAGCGCGAAGGCGGAGCGACCCCGAACTCGCCACCAGCCCCGCGCGTTGTTGACCGCGTGCGTGTTCACGCAGCCACGCACGGGCAGTTGCCAGCGAACGAGTAAGAGCGAATGGAAAATCCCTCAAGTCGGGAATTATTGCTGCCGCTTTCGTCGCCTCGCTCGCCAAAGCAGCATCAACCCACTTGGCGAATTCTCGGGCGCGGAATGAACGGAGATTCACTTCCAAGTGCAGCGATGCCTCTGTCTGAATGGCAAGCGAGCCAGGGTTGCCATCCATGAAAAGACGATGGCCAGCGGTGCTGGCATCGTGTTCGAGTGCTTTTGGTGAGACGGCGATTTTCCACTTCGGATATTTCTCGCGCAAGGTTCTTCCCCATTCTGCCAGACCGGCTTCCCCGTTATGGATTTCTTGCCCGCCGCCCACAAGCGCGACAAGAACCGCCCAATCTTCGTGGCGGTCCATAATCGAAAGCATCGTCTCTGGCTCGGAAATATCCAGTCCGTTCTTTTTCCGGTTTTGATCCGCATTCCAAGCGCGTTGAGCTTCGTCGAAGACAACCACTTTCTCCGGGGGCGGCCTGTCGGATTTATCCCGGCCTTCACGAACAAAAACGTGGACGTTTTGGATGAATGTTCCGACGGTTCGCACGCCACCGGATTCATGCACCCGCCGCTTGTGGTCGCGCGCAATCGCAGCCGAGACGATTTTCACAAGCGGGCCGTTTCCAGAAAGAAAGACACCGGCCGGTCTCCCTTCACGCCGCAAAGCTGGATTGTGAACCACATTCAGGCCAGCGAGGGTTTTTCCGGCGCCCGGAACTCCTGTGACGAAGCAGATCACTTTTTCCGCACGCCGCTGCGCTTGCTGGATGATTTCGACGAGTCGGTCGGATGTGGCCGTGAGGTTGGTCGCGCCGGCGTGGGAGTGGGCGATTTCCCGTACATTGTGTCCGGCGAACAACGTCTCGGCAGCTTCGATAATCGTTGGCACTGGACGATATGGCGAGTTGTCCCAGGCATTTGGATCAATGGGTGCGGAGGCAGCATCGTGTTCGGCCTCGAACGCAGAGCAGAGAACGGAAGCGAGGTCGGAGGCATTGGCGCGTACCACATCGCGGACGGCATCGGTGGAAGTGTAGCTGCCCGAGTTTTCGGCG
>JBEKUQ010000138.1:0-6389 GCA_049514835.1 Verrucomicrobiota bacterium
ACGTGCGGCAAATCGAAATGGTAAAAGTCGGCATCCAACCTCAAACAACAAACCTTGCCGGATGGAGGAGGCCTGATTCCAGTAATTCATCTGCATCTGCGTGCATCTGCCCCGTTATCTGCGGGCAACGGCCTTTTCCTGTCCCCTCCTTCACTTCGTTCCGCGGAAAAAAACCCCGCGAAATTGCACGATGCCCGCCCATTGCAGTGTGGGTGCCCCATCGAGAATAATTTGCGTGATTCCTTCTTTGCGATTTTTGCGTTCTTCGCTGTTTTCGGTGGAATACGGGGAGATGTATGAGGCGGCGCCATTGGTTCTTCAATCCCAACGGGATTGAAGCTCTCAGCCCACGGGTTGCGAGGAACGAGCTACCCTGGGTCAACTCAGGTAGAAATCACAACCCTGCAAGGGTTGAATCTGTTTTGTAAGTCCCTGCTATTCAACCCTTGCAGGGTTGTGGGGATTAAATGCGGCCACCCAGGGTAGGCCCTCTCGGAATCGGGCCAACCCTGGGCCGAATGATCCAATCCCGTTGGGAGTGACGAATGAGTTCTTGTCACACAGTACAGAACGGGCCATTTCCATTCCACCGAAAACAGCGAGGAACCCTTAGTCAAGGCGTAAATCCTTGCAAATCAGCATGATGTCTTCTTGTGAATGGGGTCAATCCATATTCTTGCCCGATCGAACGGACAGAATCTTGCCTGATTGGGCAAAAGTATTCGGGACCCCGCTGAAGCCGAATGCCCCATCCTGCCGCCCCTGTCGAGCAGGAATGTGCCATGGCCAGGAACCGACCCCTTTTCGACCCCTTTCTGGTTGACAACGAGGATAAGTGGCGCCGACTCGCTGATCTGGGACGTTGGCCGGAGAACGAACATCCTGAAACGTTTCGTGTCAAATAGTGGTGAAACCGCGGCTTTTTCGGATCGTTGCGCTGGCGGTTGTGGCTGCTTGGTTTTTGTGTCCACTGCCGCAGCCTTCCGCCACGAAAACTGTCGAAGTGGAGCGTCCAGAGTCGCCGAGTTCCGCGGTTGTTGAAGAAAGCATTGTCTGCACCAGGAGGTCGAGTGAGATGCTGCTCCGCATGTCCCCACAACTATCCAAGGGAAGCGTGCAGATCGAGCTTTTGGACTTGGGAGGGACGGTCCTGGCGGGGCCATTCGTCCTGGCGGGAGACAAGAGTGACAGTGTGACCTTTGTTACGAATGAAGGCTTTCCCCGGGGCCGGACCTTCCGTCTGCGCTACACTGAGCGGGAAGTTGTTGGCCGCTATCGTTTGTCCATTCTGCAACCGTGGGGAGTTACGTTCGGGCAAAGGTACCTGGCTGCCGTGGTCGTCCTGACCGTCGGACTGGTGATCACGGCTGGTTTGGGAATACTCGGCGTCGGTGGCGCCGGCATGCGCCGAATAAGGGCAGTGTGCGGTTTCTTCGTGTTCCTCACGACTTTCTGGCTGGTGTATCCGGTGGTTCACGAAGCCGGTCATGCTCTCGCCCTCCGGGCATTTGACGCTTGGGATCCGGCAGGAACCCAAATGCTGCCGTTCGGCGGTCAGTTGCCACACGTCTCCGGCAAACCCTCGGCACAGCTTGCCCCATGGCAGACGGCCGTCGCAGCGATCGCCGGACCATTGTTGCCGACGCTGCTCGGATACGTCTCTTTTGCCCTCTGGGTCAGCCGGTTTGGCCGCAGATGGCGCTCGCAACGTCTTCGGGCTGACCTCATGTGGTCCCTCCTCACACTGATGCTGGTGATTCCTCAGGCAGTTCCGCTGTTTCCGAACGTGGTGCATGACAGGGATTACTCCATTTTCGTCGAGAATCTGAGGCTGCCGCTGTGGACCGCCAATTCTGCGATTGCGGCGGTTGCACTAGTCAATCTGGCAATCACGGCATGGGTTGCGAAGCATTTCTTTTTGCGGATTCGGGCAGTACGACGGCTCAAGACGGTGCAACAAACGGGAGCCGGCCGTTCGGATCAGGAGACATCGCCCGCGCGGAGCGATTCGCAGCCAATGAAGTGATTGGGAAGACTGGGGAATTGATAAATATGAATCACTTTCTTCAATCACTCCTTTCGGGAGCGCCTTGTCATAATCTGCACCGATTTTGCGTTTGTATTAACAATTTAGGGCCATCTTGCGCTCTTGTCCAAAACCACTTTCTCCGCCGCCGCCTTTCCGGCGTTGTGGCCAGCCTCGGCCACCGTGACGATTGCGGCGTCGCTGCACTTGCAGGGCATAACCCGGCCTCTCTGTCTTGCCGGCCGGAAGGATGGCGGAGGATCAGGCGGCGGCGCGGGAGGCGGCCAAATCCACCTTGCGCTGGCGGAGGCTCTTGAAAAACTCGTAGCCCTCGCGGCAGCGGCGCACAAAGATGTCCTTGTCTTCCAGCATGGTCTTGATGATGCGCAGGATCGGTTTGGGGCGCAGATAGTAGGCGCGATAGAAGCGGTCCACGGCCTCAAAGATCTCTTCCTTGCTCAGGCCGGGATATTCGAGGGCGCTTTGCTGGAAACCATCCTCATGGACGATGTCGGTCTTGTCCTGTTTGGCGAACCAGCCGTTTTGGCGGGCGAGGTCGTAAAGTTCGGTCCCAGGATAGGGGGCGGCCAGGGAGACCTGGATGCTGAAGACGTCCAGGTCCATGGCGAAGCGGATGGTTTGCTCGATGGTCTCGCGGGTTTCGACGGGCAAGCCGAGAATAAACGTGCCGTGAATGACGACGCCGGCTTTGTGGCAGGCCTGGGTGAATCGGCGCGCCTCCTCCAATTGAATGCCTTTCTTGATGCGGTCGAGGATCTCCTGGTTGCCGCTTTCGTAGCCGACCAAAAAGAGGCGCAGGCCGGATTCCTTGAACGACTTGATGGTGTCGTAATCCAGATTGGCGCGGCTGTTGCAGGCCCAGGTCACGCCGATGGGGGCCAGTCTTTTGGCGATTTCGCGGGCCCGGGGCAGGTTGGCGGTGAAGGTGTCGTCGTCGAAAAAAAACTCGCGCACCTGGGGAAAGAGCTTCTTGGCGTAGGCCATTTCCGCCGCCACATTTTCCGGCGAACGCACGCGGTATTTGTGGCCGCCGATGGTTTGGGGCCAGAGGCAGAAGGTGCATTGCGCCGGGCAGCCGCGTCCGGTGTAGAGGCTGAGGTAGGGATGGAGGAGGTAGCCGATGAAATACTTTTCGATCTGGAGGTCGCGTTTGTAGGTGTCCACCACCCAGGGGAGCACGTCCATGTCGGCGATGAGGGCGCGTTCCTTGTTGTGGATGATCTTGCCCTCCTTGTTCCGGTAGGAAAGGCCGTCCACCTCGGAAAGCGGGCGTCCTTCGGCGACCTCCTTGCAGGTGAAATCGAATTCCTTGCGGCCCACCCAGTCAATCGCGGAGGAAGCTTTCAAGGTTTCCGCCGGGAGGACGGCGGCATGGGCGCCGATGAAACCAATGGTGGTGGCCGGTTTTTGCCGCTTGATGGCCTCGGCGACCTTGCAATCGTTTTTGAGCGAAGGAGTCGAGGTGTTGATGATGACATGATCGAACTGGCGCGCCTGTTCCAGGCATTGCTCGATGCCGATGTCATGGGGCGGGCAATCGAGCAATTTGCTGTCGGGCACCAGCGCGGCCGGCTGGGCCAGCCAGGTGGGATACCAGAACGAGGTGACTTCGCGCCGGGCCTGGTAGCGCGAGCCGGCGCCGCCGTCAAAGCCGTCAAAACTCGGAGGTGAGAGAAACAGCGTTCTGCTCATTTCAGATCACGCCTTCTTGTTCTCGGCAATTTTGGCCAGCAAGGCATCCCGCTGGGAGGAATCCCCGCCGCCGCCGCCGCCGCTGGCGGTGCGGATGGCGGCCTTGGCTTCGGCCAAATGGCCCTTGCCGATGGAAACGCCGTTGAAGGCATTGACCTTGCGGCCCTCGTAAAAGGGCTTGGGCTTGGCGCTGAAATTGTAGGCCAGGTTCTTCCAAGTGTCGCCCAGCTTGGTGCTCAGGGCGCCGCTCGGATCGTATCCGCAATGGACCATGCAGTTTTCGCACCGGGGATCGCGGGCCACGCCGTCCACCACGCCGTACTGGTTCCAATCCACTTTTTCCAGCATTTCCTGGTAGCCGGCATAATGGCCGTCGGTCATCAGATAGCAGGGGGCCTTCCAGCCGCGGATATTGCGGGTGGGAATGGCCCAGGCCGTGCAGGTCAATTCCCGCCGGCCGGCCAGGAACTCCTGATAGACGCGCGTGCCGATGATGGTGAAGCGGTCGCCCCATTGTTCGATGTCCTTGAATTTTTCCCGCGTCATCTTCCGTGTCAAAAAGAAATCCTCCGGCCGTTTGTCCAGCCGCTTCACCATGTCCTTGCTCGCCGCGTCGTATTCGTAGCCGGGCGAAATGGTGTGCGCGTCCACTTCGAGCGAGGAGAAAAACGCGAACATGTCCTCGATTTCCTGGACCGCGGTTTCCTTGTAAACCGTGGTGTTGGTGGCCACCTGGTAACCGAGGAGCTTGGCCATTTTCACCGCTTCCACGCATTCCCTGAAGACGCCCTCGCGTTCCACGATCAAGTCGTGGGTGTATTCCAGTCCGTCAATATGAACGTTCCAGTACAGCCAGCGCGAGGGGCGGATGACGGGGCGGCCGTCCTTTTTGCCCTTGCGGATGGATTCGAGGTCTTGATCGGTGATCAACTTCTCTTCCACCAGGCGGGCCAGCACCGGCTCCAGCCGGGCCGTGTACTCCGCCGCCAGATAATCTTTCATCTTCTTGCGCATGAACATCCCGTTGGTGCAGATATAAACGATGCGCCCCTGCCTGAGCAGCCCGGCGACCAGCTCCTCAATTTTGGGATAAATCAGCGGCTCGCCGCCGCACACCGAAACCATGGGCGCGTCGCACTCCTGGGCGGCGCCCAGGCAATCCTCCAACGGCATCATGTCCTTGAGATTGGTGGAGTATTCGCGGATGCGCCCGCAGCCGGTGCAAGTGAGGTTGCAGGTGTGGAGCGGCTCCAATTGGAGGACCAGCGCGAATTTCGGGGTGCGCTTGATTCTGTGCTTGACGATATGCGCGGCAATTTTTGCCGTCAACGCGAGGGGGAATCGCATAGAGCTTAATAGGCTTGGGCCACAGTCTGGTTGGTTTGCGTCTGGCCCGCCGCCGGGGGCGTGGGGAGGCCCGGTTGGGTTTGGGCCAATCCCGGCAGCAGGAACATGAGCGGGGAAACTGCGGGCGCGGCGTAGAAGCCGCCGCAGCCTGTCCCCAGCATGAGGACGGCTGCCAGCATCACCAGAGCTTTGACCGTTGAGCGGAATTTCACCTTAGCATTATAATGCCTCATGTCCAATCGGCAACCTTTATTCTTGCCTGCTTAGGGCGCAGGACAAATTACTTCATTTCCGCAGGCAGGGACGGCGCGCTCGCCGTCCGGGCGTCGCAGCGCGACGCCCCTGCCCTTTGCAAGAATTTGTCTTGCGCCCGCCTACTTAAACCCCAGCAGATGGCCGCCTTGCCAGGTGAGGAAGGCCAGCAGCCACGCCAGCACCCCCATATAGGCCCACTGAAAGATCGGCCACTTCCAGGAGTTGGTTTCGCGGCGCACCACGGCGACGGTGCTGACGCATTGCAGGGCCAGCACATAGAAAACCATCAAGGTGACCGCAGTCAGCGGGGTATAGACCGGCGAACCATCCGGCCGCTTTTGCGCGCGCAGCACTTCTTCCAGTTGGCGGCTCCGGGCCTCTTCGTCCTCGTTCTTGCCCACGCTATAGACAATGGACATGGTGCTGACGAACACCTCCCGCGCCGCAAAGGAGGAGAGAATGCCAATGCCCATCTTCCAATCAAATCCGAGCGGGGCGATGGCCGGCTCCAGCCAGCGGCCGGCGTATCCGGCGAAGCTGTTGCGCACCAGGGCGCTGTCTTCGTTGGCGTCCAACTGCCTCAATTGATTGGTCCGGGCCGCCAGTTCGTTGGTCTGCCCGGCGGCCAGCGGCATCCGGGCGAAAGCGGCCATCACGGCCGCGCGTTGGGCCGCGAAATCGCGCGCCATCTCGGGATGTTTGGGATAAAACGCGAGGAACCAAAGGAGGATGTTGATTCCCAGAATCACCGTGCCGGCCCGGCGCAGGAACAACTTGGAGCGGTCCCACATGTGACGCAGCACGACGTGGAGGACGGGTTTCCGGTACGGGGGCAGTTCCATGACCAGCATGGGCGTTTCGCCGCGAAGCAGGGTTTTCTTGAAAAGCCACGCCATCCCCAGCGCCACGACAATGCCCAGTAAATACATCGAGAGCATCGTCATGCTTTTGGCAAACACGCCGCCGGTGATGCACGCGCCGATCAGCAGGGTGTAAACAGGGAGCCGCGCCGAGCAACTCATCAACGGCGCGACCAGGATCGTCACCA
>JBEKUQ010000139.1:0-6361 GCA_049514835.1 Verrucomicrobiota bacterium
CCGGCGCCAAGGACTTGGCGGCCCTGGCGGAAATTGCCGCTGCCAAAGCGGACGTGGGAAAATACCGGACGCTGGTGGGATATACCAACATCATCGCGCCCTTTGACGGAGTCGTCACCGCCCGCTACGCCGACCCGGGCGCGCTCATCCAAGCCGGCACCGCGTCGGACACCCAGGCCCGCCCGCTGGTGCGCGTTTCGGACAATTATCTGCTCCGCATGGATACTCCCGTTTCCGTGGATGACGTCAGATATATTCACCTGGGTGACAAGGTGGCGGTGCGGGTGCAATCCTTGGGCGACAAGTTCTTCACCGGCCGGGTTTCGCGTTTCACCAGCAGAGTCAATCACGACACCCGCACCATGATCACGGAAATCGAAGTGCCCAATCCTAAACTCGAACTGGTGCCGGGCATGTACGCCGCCGCCGCCTTCAAACTGGAAGAAAGCCCCCACGCCCTGGCCGTTCCCATCGAAGCGGTCTCCCTTGGCGAAACCAACACCGTCTATCTGGTCAACGCCAGCCATGAAATTGAGAAACGCAGCGTCACCATTGGACTGGAGACGCCCACGCGCTGTCAAGTCACCTCGGGCCTCAACGAGGGGGATCTGGTCATCATTGGCGGCGGCTTCTCCGTCCAAGCCGGCAAAAAAGTGGAGACCAAACCCTGGCAGGAGCCCCTCCTGCCATGACGGCCCGAGTGCAACGAAGAGGATGATGTGAAACCGATGACCACAGTCTTGACCGACGAACAATTGGAAGGCTTGCGCCAGCTCAACGCCTGCCTCCTGGCCAATGCCATTGAAACCTTTCATCAGCGCCTGCGCAACGAAGGCTTCATGATCGGCGGACCGCCCTGTCTTTTCCCGCACCTTCCCCCCATGGTCGGCTACGCCGCCACCATCCGCATTCGCGGTTCGGCGCCGCCGCTGGCCGACCGGATTTATCCCGACCGCACCGACTGGTGGGACTACATCCTCTCCCTCCCCGCCCCGCGCGTGGTGGTGGTGCAGGACTGCGCCACCCGGCCCGGCGTCGGCTCGCTGCTCGGCGCCGTCCATGTCAACATTTTGCGCGCCCTGAGTTGCGTTGGGGCCGTGACCAACGGCTCGGTGCGCGACATCCCGGAGGCCGAGGCCCTCGGTTTTCCCCTCTTTGCCGGCCATGTCTCCGTCTCCCACGCCTATGTCCACATCGTCGAAATCGGTGGACCGGTGGAGATCGGCGGCTTGAAGATACAATCCGGCGATTTGCTCCACGGCGATAGTCACGGCGTCCAGTCCATTCCGCTGGAGATCGCCGCACAGATTCCAGCCGTGGCCGCAAAAATCGAGGCCGTCGAGGAGGCGCTGATCTCCGTTTGCCGCTCCGACGGCTTCTCCCTCGAAAAATTGCGGGCGGCGGTGGCCAGGGCAAAATACTGAACCCAGCTTCTCACCATGTCCCGATTCGCCATCCGCTATCCTTATTTTATCGTCGTCCTCGGCCTGATCGTCTGCGTGCTGGGCTTGACCAGCCTGACGCGCATGCCGGTGGATTTGTTTCCTCCCATCAATATTCCCGTGGTAGTGGTGGCCACCTTCTATTCCGGCATGCCGCCGGAGCAGATTGAAAACGACATCACCGGCCAGTTTGAACGCATGTTCACCCTGGCCTCCGGCGTCGAGCACATGGAGTCGCGCTCCCTGCCCGGCGTCAGTCTCATCAAGGTCTATTTCCAACCCGGCTCCAATCCGGATTCTGACGTGACGGGGATCAACAACCTGGCCATGGCCAGCCTGCGCTATCTGCCCGCGGGCACGCTGCCGCCCATCGTCTTGAAATTCGACGCCTCCAGCCTGCCGGTCTGCCTCGTCACCTTGAAAGGCCAGGGTCTGAGCGAAGCGCAACTGCGCGACCTGGGCCAGTTCACGGTGCGCAACCAGATGGCGGGCGTGCCGGGGGCCTCGCTCCCGCCCGTCTTCGGCGGACGCTATCGCCAGATCATGGTGTACGTGGACCCCCTCAAATTGGAGGCGCATCAGTTGAGCGTCATGGATGTCGTGCGCACGGTGGACCAGGCCAATCTCATTCTGCCCGCGGGCGACGTCAAGATCGGGCCGTACGACTACAACGTCTATGCCGACAGCCAGATCAACGCCATGAAAGACGTCAACCTGGTGCCGCTGAAAACGGAGGGGGACGCCTCGGTCCTGGTGGCCGATGTGGGCCAGGCGCAGGACGCCTCGCAAATCCAGTTGTGCAAGGTGCGCGTCAACAGCCAGCCTTCGGTCTATCTCCCGGTCTTGAAGCAGGGCGGCGAGGCGAACACGATTGAAGTGGTCAACGGCGTCAAAAAGGTCATTTCCAAATTGCGCGAAGTGCCCGACCAACTGCGCCCGGAGGTGGTCTTCGACCAATCGGTGTTTGTGAAGGCGGCCATTGAAAACTTGGTCCATGAAGGCGTCATCGGTTTGCTTCTGACCGGCCTGATGATTTTGATCTTCCTGGGCAGCATGCGGGCCACGGCCGCGGTCTTCCTTTCCATTCCCTTGTCCGCCCTGGCCGCCTTTTTTGCGCTGGATCTGGGCAACAGCACCGTCAACTCCATGGTTCTGGGCGGCCTGGCCCTGGCCTTTTCCCGCCTGATTGACAACTCGGTCGTCGTCCTGGAAAACATTTACCGCCACCTGGAACTGGGCGAACCGCCCGTCGTGGCCGCGGAACGCGGCGGCCAGGAGGTCGCCCTCCCCGTGCTGGCCGCCACCCTGGCCACCGTCATCGTTTTCTTTCCCGTCACCTTTCTTTTCGGCGTCAGCCGCTATCTCTTTGGGGCGCTCGCCCTGGCCGTCATTCTCTCCCTCTTCGCCTCTTATTTCGTGGCCATGACCGTGGTGCCGCTGTTCTGCGCCAAGTTGATCAAAAGGCACGATGCCGACGAGGAGTTGGGCGAGAACCCGGCCGCGCCGCCCCCAAGGCAAGGCTGGAGCGCGCGTTTCAACACCTGGTTCAACCGCAAATTCACCAATATGCTCGACCGCTACGAGGGCGTGTTGAACCTCACCTTGCTCCGCCCCCTCGCCACGGTCCTGGGCATCAGCGGCGTCTTTCTCCTCAGCCTGGCCCTTTATCCGCGGGTCGGCCAGGCCTATTTCCCCCGCACCGATCCCGGCCAGTTCGTCATCAATGTCAAGGCCCCCTCCGGCACCCGCCTGGAAATCACCGACCAGTTGATCGGCCAGGTGGAGGACGTGGTCCGCTCGGTCGTGCCCGCGCGCGATCTTAAAATCATCGTGGCCAACCTCGGCATCACCCCCGGCTTTTCCTCCATTCTCACTCCCAACTCCGCCCCGCACACCGCCTTCGTCCTGGTCGGGTTGAACGACGATCGTGAGCGCAGTTGCTTTGCCTACATGAACTTGTTGCGCGCCCGGCTGCAAAAGCAGTTGCCCGAACTGAGCGCCTATTTCCAGACCGGCGGCATGGTGGATGCCATCCTCAATCAGGGCATGCCCGCCCCGCTGGACATCCAGGTCAGCGGCATGGACCTGCGGGCCGATCACGCCGTGGCCGCACAAATCGCCCAACAGGTCCGCGCCCTGCCGGGGGTCAGCGACGTGCTGGTGCCGCAGGACGTGGATTATCCGGCGCTGAAAGTTAATATTGACCGCGAGCGCGCCAGCGAACTGGGCCTGTCCGCCCAGGAAGTGGTGGACAGCCTCATCACCGCCTTGACCTCCAGCGGCATGATCGCCCCCAGCTATTGGATTGATCCCTCCACCGGCAACAATTATTTGCTCACCGTCCAATACCCGGAGAACATCATCCATAACCTGGCCGACCTCGGCTCCATGCCGTTGCGCTCGCCCCACCTCAAGGAACCCACCCGCCTGGACACCGTCGTCCGCTTTTCCCACATTCTCAGCCCCACCGAAGTGGACCACTATCAAATCCAGCGCGCCGTGGATGTTTACGTCGCGCCCTCCGGCGAGGACCTGAGCCGGGTCTATGCCGGCGTGCAAAAAATTGTCAACGACACCAAGCGGCCGAAAAACATGAGAATTGACGTGCGCGGCTCGGTCCAGGCCATGCGCTCCTCCTTCACCAGTTTCGGCCTGGGTTTGATCCTTTCCACCCTGCTCGTTTATCTCATCCTCGTCGCCCAGTTTCAGTCCTTCCTGGATCCGTTGCTCATTCTATTGGCCGTCCCCACCGGCCTGACCGGGGTGCTCCTCATCCTCTGGCTGGTCGGCGGGACGCTCAACGTCATGTCGCTCATGGGCGTGATTATGATGGTCGGCATCGTCGTCTCCAACAGCATCTTGATCGTGGAATTTACCCGGCGCTTAATGGAGGAAGGCAAGACGGTGCGGGAGGCCGTCGCCCTGGCCTGCCGGGTCCGCCTGCGGCCCGTCTTGATGACCTCGCTGGCCACTTTTATCGGGCTTCTTCCCATGGCCTTGAAACTGGGCACGGGCGGCGAGGCCTATGCTCCCCTGGCTCAGGCCATCATCGGGGGACTGGCGGTTTCGGTGGTGCTGACCGTCTTCATCGTCCCCGCCGCCTACCTGCTCCTCTATGAAAAGCACGACGCCTCCCGCTCCGTTGGACCCAAGGGAAACCCCGCCTCATGAAAAAAGCCGCCTGCTTCATCCTCCTGCTCTGCCTCGCCGCCCCGGGGCGCGCCGCTGACGGCCCGCGGCATTTGACTTTGCGCGAAGCCGAAGATATCGCCTTGGCCCAGCACCCCCGCCTTTCCGTCGCCAGCCTCCTGGCGCTGGCCGCCCAACAATCCGTCAAGGAATCCCGCGCCGCCTTTTTTCCCAACATCTATGCCAGCGCCACCGCCGTGGGCGTCGCCGACACCAACAACACCCGCCTCGCCGCCGGTTATCTCAATAATCCCAATGTCTTCGAGCGCCAGGCCGAAGGTCTCACCATCGAGCAGCTCATCACCGATTTCGGCCGGACGTTGGAACTCACCCGGACCGCCAGGTTCCGCTCCAAGGCCGAGGAGATGAACCGCGAGGCCACCCGCGAGGAAATCTTGCTCGAGGTCAACGCCTCCTATTTCGGCGTGCTCCGCGCCCAGGCCATCCTCGCCGCCGCCCGTCAAACTGAAAATGAGCGCGGCGTGGTCCTGAGCCAGACCCAGGCCCTCGCCAACACGGCCAAAACCAAGTCGGAACTGGATGTCAGCTTCGCCAGCGTTGACCTGGACCAGGCCCGCCTCCTCGTGGCCAAGGCCGACAACGATTTGCAGTCCGCCTTCGCCAATCTCTCCACCGTCCTGGGCGAGCGCATGCCGGAGAGTTTTCTTCTGGCCGAGGAGCCTTTGCCCGAACTGGTGACCAACAGCGCCCCGGACCTCATTGTCGAAGCCCTGGCCAACCGTCCCGACCTGGCCCGCATTCGTTACCAGCGCGACGCCGCCAAGCAATTCGCCCTCTCGGAAAAGAAGTTGAGCTACCCCACCCTCAGCGCCGTCGCCACCGGCGGCCTGACCCCGCTGGGCGATTCCCGCCTGGGCGACAATTACGCCGCCGCCGGCGTCAATCTCAATTTCCCCCTCTTCACCGGCGGACTCTACCAGGCCCGCCGGCGCGAGGCCGAATTGCGGGCTGATGCCGCCGACCAGTCCGTGCGCGACCAGGAAGACAGGATCGCCCGCGACACCCAGATTTCAAAACTTAATCTTGACTATGGCTTCGGGCTTCTGGCGCAAACCGCGCGCCTGCTGCAAAACGCCAACCAGGCGCTGGAGCTGGCGCAGACGCGCTATCGCAACAGCCTCAGTTCCATTGTGGAATTGAGCCAGGCCGAGTTGAACCAAACCAACGCTCAAATTGAGGAAGCCAGCGCCCGCTACGGCTTCCACCTCCAGCGCGCCGCCCTGGATTTCCAGCTCGGCCGCCTGCGCTGACCTCACCCCCTCCCAAAAAGTTCTCCACCATCTCTGACAATTAAATAGTGCATTCGGCGGCCATTCTGCTATAATTATAATGCAGATGCGTCCAGCCCGGATGACGATCAGAAACCAATTGACCCGGGGCGTGTTGGCGATGTGGATCGTCGCAACCTACAGCCATGCGCAGACCTATTCCTTCCGTAATGTCGCCGGCAATTCCTCCATCGCCGCCGGCTGGGCGGATGGCGCCAATGCCGGCGCCCAGTTCCAATATCCTGCCGGCGTCGCCGTGGACAGCCAGGGCATCGTTTATGTTGCCGATCAGTTCAATTTCGTCATCCGCCAAATCACTCCCCTCGGCTCCAATTGGGTCGTCGCCACCATCGCCGGTTCCCCCGGGCAAATCAATTCGTCCCGAATCCAGGACGGCACCAATTCCCACGCCCTCTTTAACGCCCCTGCCGGCATCGCCGT
>JBEKUQ010000140.1:0-9439 GCA_049514835.1 Verrucomicrobiota bacterium
GCAGGGGGATTTGATTGCGGCCGCGGCGAAAATGTTTGGCGGCCTTTACCAGACATGGTGGGAATGCGATGCCACCATGGTGGAAATCAATCCCCTCTGCGTCATCGCCGGCCCCGACGGCAAGGAGTCGCTCATGGCGGTGGACGCCAAAATCACCCTGGACGACAGTGCGCTTTATCGCCATCCCAACCTGGTTGCCCTGCGCGATCTGGCCGAGGAAGCCCCGCTGGAAATCGAAGCCAGCAAACACCATCTCAACTACATCAAGCTGGATGGGAACATTGCCTGCCTGGTCAACGGCGCGGGCCTGGCCATGGCGACAATGGACATCATCAAGCACTTCGGCGGCGAACCGGCCAACTTTCTGGACGTGGGCGGCGGGGCCAGCCAGGAGCAGGTCGCGGCGGCGTTCAAGATTATATTGAGCGACCCGCATGTGAAGGCCATTTTGGTCAACATCTTTGGCGGCATCATGGATTGCAACATCATCGCCACCGGCATCGTGGCGGCGGTGAAGGAAACCGGGCTGCAACTGCCGCTAATCGTCCGGCTGGAAGGCAACAACGTGGTGGCGGGCAAGCAAACTCTGGCCCAATCCGGCGTGGCCATCATCACCGGCGACTCCATGGCCGACGCGGCGCAGAAGGTTGTGCAAGCGGTGGGCAAATGATGAATTGTCACTGTTCAGGGCACCCTGTCGCCTGCCGCCGCCACTACGAGCTGAATAGTTACGAGAATGCTATGAATTGAATTATGATCAACGTCACCGAAATCGCCTTTAGTTGTTACGCCGTGGCGGACATGGCGCGGGCGCGGGAGTTTTACGAAGGGGCGCTGGGCTTGAAGCGCAGCCACGTCAAGAATACCGAGCACGGCCAGTGGGTGGAATATGAGATCGGGCCGCATACGCTGGCCCTCGGCTCGGCGGCCGGCTGGAAGTCCAGCCCCGACGGCTGCTCAGTCGCGCTGGAAGTGGAGGATTTCGACGCGGCGATTTCCCATTTGCGCGAGCACGGCGCGAAGTTCCGCATCGAGCCGATGCCCACGCCGATCTGCCAGATGGCGATGATTTGCGATCCGGATGGCAACTCCATTTGCCTTCACAAGCGGAAGGCCTGTTGAACCGCCATGTTTGAATTCACTCTATCGTGCATGGGAATGGGCAATTATGTTCGCCCTCCAGATGCTGGACCAGCGTGGCGCGAAGCCTTCGCCACGGGTTGCGACATGGAAGAGTTGGAGGCAAACCTCCGGCTGACTCCGGAGGAGCGATTGGCCAAACACGACAAAAAACTGAACGAGTGGCTTGAGTTTGAAGAGTTCATGAAAAGAATTAATCTCGGTCGAATTTTTTTAAAATCAAAACATGTCCATCCTCGTCACTTCTCAGACTAAGATACTCGTCCAGGGCATCACGGGCAGTTTCGGCGCGAAACACACGCGGCTCTCGCTCGACTATGGCACGCAGGTCGTGGCCGGGGTCACTCCCGGCAAGGGCGGCCAGACCTTTGAACATGCCGGCCATAAGGTCCCGATCTTCGACACGGTGGCCGAGGCCGTCCGCCAAACCGGCGCGACCGTTTCGGCCGTCTTTGTTCCGCCGCCCTTCGCGGCGGACGCGATCCTGGAAGCGGTGGATGCGCGGTTGGATTTGATCGTGACCATCACCGAAGGCATCCCGGTTAATGACATGGTGAAAGTCAAGCAGGCCATGCGGGGCGCGAAGACGCGGTTAATCGGGCCGAATTGTCCCGGGGTGGTCACGCCGGGCGATGGGGAGAATTCCAGCGGCGGCTGCCGCATCGGCATTGCCCCCGGGTACATTCACAAGAAAGGCCACATCGGCGTGGTCTCCCGCAGCGGCACGCTGACCTATGAGGCGGTCTGGCAACTGACCTGCCGCGGCGCCGGCCAATCCACCTGCGTGGGCATTGGAGGCGATCCGGTCAACGGCACTTCTCACTTGGACGTCATCAAGATGTTCAACGAGGATCCGCAGACGCATGGGATCATCATGATCGGCGAAATCGGCGGATCAGCGGAGGAGGAAGCCGCCCGATGGATCAAGCGGTACTGCAAGAAGCCGGTGGCCGGGTTTATCGCCGGAGCGACGGCGCCGGCAGGGCGGCGGATGGGCCATGCGGGGGCGATTATCAGCGGCGGCAAAGGGACGGCGGCGGCGAAAATCGAGGCGTTTCAGAACGCGGGCATTGGCGTGGCGGCGACGCCTTCGGAGATGGCGGACACGCTGTTGAAGATGATGCAAGAAGGCGATAAAAGAGGATAACCGGGACATAAGCCAGGACGATCGAGAGGCAGGGCGATCGAGAGGCGGGGCGGTCGAGAGGCAGGGCGATCGAGAGGCAGGGCGATTGAGAGGCGGGGCGATTGAGAGGCGGGTGAACAAGCAGGGCGATGGACAGGCCGGGGGATTTACTGGACCACGATGCGATAGTAGCGGGTCGGCTGATTGGCCGGCACGGCGAATTGCCCCTGGTTTCCGCTGATGGCGGGAGTGCCGTTCAAGGGCTGCCAGACGGGATCATCCAAGCTATCTTTATATTGTACAGAGTAGGTTCGGCCCGCCACGGCGGACCAAAGGCGGGTGACGTTTCCACCGGGGGAAACCGGCGGCGCCACCCCGGCCAGGAAAACCGACGCGGGATCGGTTGGGTTCGCGCCGGCGATGTAATCCTGCAAGGTGGTCATGCCCGTGCCGTTCGGATCGTCGAAGGGGTCGCCCATCAAAGGGGTCACCATAGCCTTGTCCATTTTAGGGCTTGCGGGCCGCGAGCGGACCGAGCAGGTTGGGTTCATGCCAGGCCTTTTGCGCCTCGAATATCGCGGAGCGATTTACCATGTGACGAGCCGGGGAGAGCAGCGCGAGGCCATCTACCTGGACGACGGCGACTGCCACGATTTGCTCAAGACCCTGGCCGAGGCGTGCCAAAAGGCCGGTTTTGTAAAACGGGTCAAATTAGACCTTGGGCCGTCCTTGCGCCACGTTGCGCAGACTGACCACGGGCCAGCGAGTCAAGCGCGACCCGGCCCAAACTATAGTTTGCCCCCTTTTCTAACTAAAAGGACTTATGAAAGAGAATTCAACAAACCCTGTAGCGGGGGTTCAAAACCATTTGCAAACGGCATTCCTTGCGCTCGTTGCGTTCTCTGTGGTTACACCAATTTGCAGCGCCCAAATCCAACAAGCCTGGGTGGCGCGCTACAACAATGGCATCACCAACGGCACCAACCAAGCCGTGAAAATAGCCTTGGATACGAACGGTAACATTTATGTCACGGGTTTCTCGCAAAGCACCAATGGCAATCTCGGCTACGCGACCATTAAATATGCGCCGAACGGAAACCAAGTATGGGCTTCGCGTTTTGATTCAACGAATACCGTCTCCGCCAAGCCGGCAGGCATGGTTCTTGACAGCAGCGGCGACATCATTGTCACCGGAAACGCGGTCACGGTCAAATACGACCTTAACGGCAATCAACTCTGGACCGCCCCTTATTCGGGGAGGGCACTGGCGATACAGAGCAACGCCAATGTAGTGGTAGCGGGATGTGGAAACAGTTTCAACACCGTGAACCTGAGTCCGCAGGGAAGCAACCTATGGACCACCACATATACTGATGTCGGACCGACTGTTGCCCAAGTGGTAGCTGTGGACCTTGGTGGCAATGTATATGTGTCGGGATATGACATATTCTTCGTCCAACGAAGTGATCAGGAGTGGGAAATAACTACGATAAAATATGGTGCCGATGGGGTTCAACTGTGGATAAACTCAGACATGCAGTGGTCTTATGCTTTGGATGAGACTCTTAGTGTGGCGGCCGCTGGGATTGACGGCTCTGGCAATTTTATTGTCGTATACAATCCGATGCCCGAGACAATGCTTGGCTTCCTCACGATAAAATACGCCACGAACAATGGAGCTGAATTGTGGAAGTCGAGCTATAACGGCGCTGTTAATTGGCTGGTTGGCACAACATACGGGTTGGCGTTGGATAGCTCAAATAATGTGCTTTTGACAGGACAGGAATATGTAGGAATTGATATTGGGCATTCAACTTATGCGACATGTAAGCTAAATGCGACTGGATTATGTGTTTGGACGAATAATTATCCTCGACCTGGGACTGTACTGGCCGTTGCAACAGCCATCACCACTGACAGTGCCAACAATGTTTATGTGACCGGCTACTCGCCCGGTACAAACTCGGGCAACGACATTGTGACGATCAAGTACGACAACAATGGCAATCAAATCTGGCTGCAACGGTACAATGGGCCGGGGAATGGGGATGACGAGGGGAATGCGATTGCGGTGGATGCCAACGGCAATGTCTATGTAACCGGCTATGAAACGACGTCGGCGGGAGGGACCGAAATGGTGGTCATCAAATACGCGCCGGGGCCGTTTTTGAAAAAGGAGGCGAACGGAAGCTTTATGCTGCAAGCGGTGGGCGCGGCTGGGGAAGGTTTCGATTTCCAGGCCAGCACCGATCTGGTGAACTGGCAGGACCTGGGCACCAACACCGCCGACAGCAACGGCCTGGTGCAGTTCCTCGACACCAACGCCCCCCTCTTCCCCTACCGCTTTTATCTCGCCACCCCGCAGCAGTAAATGAGAAATGCAGAATGCAGACAAGAAAGGGGTCAACCCATAGTTTGGTTCATTTTCTCTTGATGTTTGGCGGGGGATCTGTAGAGTGGCTGCCATGCCTCGAAAACTGAGAGTTGAGTATCCCGGGGCCATTTACCATGTGATGAGCCGCGGCGACCGGCGGGAGGACATTTTTCTGGATGATGTGGACCGGCAGGATTTTCTCAAGACCCTGGCGGAGGCCTGCCAGAAAACCGGCTTCCAAGTCCACGCCTACTGCCTGATGCGCAACCATTTTCACCTGGTCGTGGAAACGCCCCAAGCCAACCTGGTCGCGGGCATGGCATGGCTCCTGAGCGCCTACACGATTCGGTTGAATCATCGCCATCAACTCTGCGGGCACGTGTTTAGCGGGCGCTACAAAGCGCTGCTGGTGGATGGCAGCGGCAGCGGTTACCTCAGAACGGCATGTGATTACGTGCATTTGAACCCCGTCCGGGCCAAGCTGGTCGGGCCGCCAGACCGGCTCTTGGCTTACCCCTGGAGCAGTCTGGTGTGGTATGCGGCGGCGAGGGAACATCGCCCGGATTGGATGCGGGTGGACCGGTTGCTGGGCGAGCATGGCATCGGGCAGGATTCGGCCGCCGGGCGAAGGCAATTCGAGTGTCAGATGGAAGCGCGCCGGGCGGAGGATGCCGATGAGCAGGCGCTGGAGTCGTTGCGGCGGGGATGGTGTCTGGGGAGCGAAGGCTTCAAAGAGGCGATGCTGGAGCGCATGGAGGGCCAGATGGGCGAGCACCATGCGGGAGCGTTGCGCCAAGAGAGTGCGGTCGTCAAAGCGGAGCGGATTATTCGGGAGGAACTGAGCCACCGGGGCTGGAAAGAAACCGATCTGGCAGACCGTCGCAAGAGCGACCCCGGCAAATTGGCCCTGGCCGCGCGGTTGAGAAAGGAAACGACCCTGCCGCTCAAATGGATCGCGGGGCGAGTGCGGCTGGGCACGTCAAAGAGCGCCAACGCCAAGCTGCATTTATGGATGCGAGCCAACCGGACCGTTGCCGATGCGGGAGCGAGCCAGAGGGAAGCGCGATAACAAACCATGCAAAAACGAACCAAACTATGGGTTGACCCCTTTTCCGGCGGATGAGCTTGATTGATTTCATTTTGAATATTGCCGGGCTTTTGCTCTGGCTGAATTGGCGCGCGGTGCGGCCGCCCGCGGCGGCAGCGGCGGCGGGGAGCGGAGGGGTGGCGGCGTTGCCGCGGGCGGAGGCGCCGCGCGCGCGCTGGAGGTATCTGCTGGCGCTGGCAGCGCTGTTGTTGGGCCGGGCGGTGTTTTATTGGCAGGCCGGCGGGCCGTTGAAGTGGGACCCGGGCATCCGGCTGAACGGCATGGTGCTGCCGTTTTACAGCGATTGGCTGGGGCGGATGGTGCTGTTTTCCTTGTTCAGCTTCGGCGCGACGCTGGGGTTTTTTTATCTTTGCCTGCTGCTGCTTTCGTCGGTCAACGGGCGGGCGGCGGACGCAGACCCGGCGCAGCAGATGGTGCGGCTGCATCTGGGGCGGCTGGAACGCTGGCCCGGCGGGGTGAAGCTGCTGCTGCCGCTGCTGGTGATGACGGCGCTGTGGTGCGCGCTCAATCCGCTGCTGCTGTGGAGGATGGAGATGGTGCCACGGGTTTCGACCTGGCACTTGCTGGCGCAGGGGGCGGTCATCGGGCTGGCGGTTTATTTTGCGTTGAGGTTTCTGGTGGTGGGGTTTCTCGCCTTGTATGTGGTGAACAGTTACGTGTACCTGGGTGATTTTGCGTTTTTGAACTTCGTCAACACCACGGCGCGCGGGCTGTTGCGTCCGCTGCGGCGGCTGCCGTTGCGGGTGGGGCGGGTGGACCTGGCGCCGCTGGCGGGGATGGCGCTGGTGCTGCTGGCGGCGGAATTGGGGCGGCGCGGGTTGGCGCGACTGCAGCCGTGAAGGGGAGATTAAGGTTAAGATGAGGAGTGGCCCTCACCTCACCCTGACCCTCTCCCCTCCCATCCGATGGGAGCGGAGAGGGGACAGCAGACGGACGTGAAAGGTTCCACGGAAGTTTGTCGAGCAACGGCCGGCTCAGGGGATGGGGATCAGGATTAAGATTAGGATTAGGATTAAGATTAAGATTAAGATTAGGATTAAGATTAAGATTAGGATTAGGATTAAGATAGTGGGGACCGAACTATTGAGAATTGGTCATTGGGAATTTGTTATTGGCCATTGGAAGGATGGCGGGATGCCGCGGGCACTTTTGCCGCTTCTTTTTGGGACGGCTTGCAGCGGTCGGGGCGGGCTGGTAAGATGAGGGGGTGAGCATGGAATTGGAACTGATTGGTCCTTCTCCGTTCGAACGGGATGAACAGGGGCGGCTGAAAACACGGATCGGGACCTTGTTTCTGGAGTACAAGGCGCTTTATACGCTGGCGCCCGATGTTCACGCGTGGCAACGCTCGGCTTTCATTGAGTCGGTCAACCAGAGGCGGAGCCAGGAGGGGCTGGGCGCGCTGAGCCTGGAGGAGGAGGAAAAGATCTGCCGCAGTTCGGTGGATGTGATATTCGACGCGGACACGGTGATGATCCGGCCGAATCCGGCGCGGATGGATCTGGCCTTCGCCGCCGATGAATTGGTGCAGACCCGGTTTTCCAAGCGGCGGATAATTTTTCTGTCGGTGTCGGACCGGCGGGTGCGGGAGGCGATCAAGCGGCGGGGCGAGTGCTGGAGGCTGAGCGGGATACCGACGACGAAGGAGGAGCAGGCAAGGATGATCCAGAGCTCGAAGGTGGCGATAGAGGAGCAGACGGTGTATTACCACAACCGGCTGACGGGCACGCGCTGGCTGACGTGCCAGGAGTTCGGCAACCTGGGCAAACTGGAGGAGGGGGCGCTGAGGAGGCAATTGCAGGAGATCGGCAATTACGTGATACGGCGCAATCATCTGGGGCGGCCGGAGGTGGATTTTTTCGCGGCGGATTTGCGGCGTTGCGGGCCGTCGTTTTTTGCGGGGGTTGATTTTGGGCAACTGTCGCCGGGAGAATTGCGGGCGAAATACGAGGGGCTGAAACAACATTTCATCTCGGCGGTGCATGAGGCGTTCCGGGGGGATGATTGCGGCAATGAAGCGTGGTGCCATCGCATGATCGCGACGCTGTTTCTGGACGGGAATGAGACGCAGACGGACCAGATACTGAGCGGGCTGAGTCCGGAGTTTTATCTGCGGGTGGAGTGGGTGCCGGGGGGGCGATTCGAGGAAGGGGAGTTTCTGCTGGATCCGCTGTTCGAGGAGGCGGCGAATCACCCGGAGGATCAGGCGCTGCAAAAGCTGTTTGACGCGCGGGCCAAGGGGATCATTTTCAACCTGATCCGGGAATACGGGGACATAGAATACATCAACCTGGGACGGCTGCCGGAATCGCTGTCGAAGGACCGGCCGCAAAAGGGCGCGCGGCGGGGAGTGTATCTGGCGGAACTGCGCTCGCGCGGGGAGCACCAGCCGATCCGGCGGTTCATGCGCTTGCTCAAGTGGGGTGTGTGGGAGCATTTGGACGAAGGCAAGGAACTGCTGGAATCCATCGAGGAAAGCGACGATTACGTGGAGTACTGGCTGGATCGAAGGCTGGGCTGCCGGCAGTTGGGCATGAACCTGCTGCCGGGCGTGGTGATGCGGCACCTGAGCGAAAGCTACGTTGGAGCGGCGGCGAGGTACCGCGGGCGGATCATTCGCACGACTTATTTCGAGCGGGATTACGTGGAAGGCATTGCCACCGACAAAGTGCCGTTGGAAAAGCTGGCGCGGGCCGACTACGCGATGAAGCTGGCCCTGCTGCTGGGCAAGGCGGCGGCGTCAAACATAATAGTCGGGCGGGCGCTCCTGGAGGGCGTGCGCGCGGTTTTCGACGATGGCGACGAGGTCATCCGGGAAGGGGAGGATGGGCTGCCGTCGGAGATTCTGGTGAGCGATCACAGCGGGGCCTTCGGGGAGTATGAGCGGCCCTTGGATGCGTTTGCGGAACATTACGCCCGGCCGGTGAACACGCGGGCCAAACTGCTGTCGAACGGGACCGGATTTGCGCGGGCTTACCTGGCGGGATTGCGCGAGCGGTTTGTCCACATCCAGGAAGATTATCGGAAACGGCGGCGGGCGTTCGACACGCTGTTCAAGCATTGCAAGTATGACACGGGCGGCAGTTTTGCCTACCGCTGGGAAAAAATCCTGCAGCGGCTTGACCAGACGGAGGCGGAGGGGTTGATGCAGGCGGTGCGCGGGCAGGTCTGGGTGTTGAACCGGAAACCGGAGTTGGAAGGGGAAGCGAGAAAGTGATTGGGTGTGAGACAGTATTCTTCCTTGAAAGCCGTCGTAGAGGGAGAATCAGGGGATTTAGTATATCGGCTTCGCATAAACAGCCGCCTTCTCCGGCTCTCTCCTGAAGGCACGAACCAGGCCATGAGGACAACGTTAGGAGGAGGCGAGCGCAAAGCCAAGCCGGTGGAAAAGCTCGACCTCACCCCGGCCCTCTCCTCCAGGAGAGGGAGAATTGTCCGCCGTCTGACTGAAAACCCGCGACTGCCTTGGCCGGACGACCAGCCGTCAACCCATGAGCGCCGATGGGTGTTCCTTCTCCCAGGGGGAGAAGGTTAGGATGAGGGCGAGCCACGAAGAATTTTTTCTCACACCCCGGGCGTTCACTTCACCTCCGGCGCGACGAAGTGATACTTGGGCGCGAGGGGTGAACCTGTCAGGGTAATCGGCTGGGTGAGCGTGCCGGGCACGATGGCCGAGCTGCCGCCCACCTGG
>JBEKUQ010000141.1:0-6278 GCA_049514835.1 Verrucomicrobiota bacterium
CGAGGCCTTGTTTTCCCAGCATCTCTACACCCAGCATTATCCGGATCCCGACCTGCTGATCCGCACCAGCGGCGAGATGCGCATCAGCAATTTCCTGCTCTGGCAGATCTCCTACGCCGAACTGGTGGTCACCCCCACCCTCTGGCCCGATTTCCGCAAGGCCCAATTCTTCCAGGCCCTGGAAGAGTACACCCGCCGCCACCGCCGCTTCGGCCTGGTCTGACTTATGGGCGCCGTCCCGGAAACCTCCGGCCCCAATCATTCTCCTTTGGCTGCCATTGGCAGGACAAGATTTGGCCGCCAAGAAGGCATGTATCTTTGACAAAATAGGGAGAGCGGGCGGGGGCGTCGCGAGGCATTGGTAAAGCATGAGCACGTCACCACTATTGCTATTAACGCCCGAGCGGGCCGGCAAGAGGGAAGGTGAATCCGCCCTCGCGCGCGGCGTGACGGAGCCGCCGGGAAACCAGGAAACGATGTCCAGCCCGAGAGAAACGACGATTCCGAAGGTGCATCCCGCCCTGACCGTTGCGCTTGGCGCGCTGCCGCGCAACCCGTTGTCGGCGGAGCAGCTTTTCCGCAACGCGATCCATTCGCATAGCGAGAGTCCATTAAACGATTGAGCGCAGTTTATTGGGAATTCATGCCGGGAGAGGAACGGGGGCGGACCGGGGCCGGAAGCTGGACCAGAACCTGGGAGGGATCAGGGCCAGGCCGATGAGCACGGCCTGGCTGGCGCAGAAGAGCATCAGCCAGAAAAAGGCCTTGTCCATAAAGCCGTAGGAGTGCAGGCCGATGCCGAGCATGTTGACGCCGAACCAGGAGAAGCTGGTGATGATATTGCCGAAGAGGGCCATGGCCATGAGACCGCGTTCCTTGATGGCGCCGGCCCAGCGGGCGTGGAGGATGACGGCATTCCAGAGCACGATCAAGAGCGCGCCGTTTTCCTTCGGATCCCAGCCCCAGAAGCGGCCCCAGGCCTGATCGGCCCAAATTCCACCCAGAATGGTTCCGGCGAAGCTGGTGAGGGTGGCGAAGCAAACAATGCCATAGACCATGCGGGCCAGGGCGCGGGCGGTTGGCGGGGAGAGGGAGCGGGTGAAGAAACCGCGGACGATGTAGATGGCGGCGAGCAACCCGGCGAGGAACATCGCGGAATAACCAATGGTGATGACGACGACGTGGGTGGCGAGCCAGAGATTGGTGTTGAGCACGGCGCGCATCATTTCCATGGTGTCGCCGCTCATGGCCAGATGGTGGGCGATGATGAGAGTGACGAAGCCGATGAGGCCGGAGGCGACCAACCCGATGCCGCCCTTGAAGAGGCGCTCCAAAACCAGGCCCAGGGCGGCGGCGCCCCAGCCAATAAAGACGGCCGAGGAATACAAATTGGTCACGGGCGGCCGGCCTTGCAGGAACATGCGGAAGCCCAGGCCGACGGTGTGGATGGCAAAGGCCAGGACGAGCAGGGCGAAGCCGGCGCGGCGGACCGGCTCGGAGAGATTGATCCAAAAGACGCAGCCGAGGATGACGGCGGCGATGTAAACCACCATGCTTTTGTAAAAAGGCTCGATTTGATTGAAGAAGAATTCCCGGCCGGCCTGCGTCAGTTCTGAGTCCAGACCATTTTCATGCAGCCAGGCGCGGTAGGCCGCCACGCCCTGGTTGAAGCCGGCGGCGTCTTGATGGCGGGCGGCGGAGGAAAGGGCGGCGAGATGCTTGACAGCGGGAGGAACGTCGGTGGAATTGGCCAGGCTGGCGCCGACACTCATCCAGCCGTCGCGGGGCCGTCCGGGCTAGGGCGGCTCGGCCCTGGTATAGGTGAAGGCGGCGACGCGGGCGTAGCGCTGCTGGAATTCGTCCAAGAGGCGGAGGTTTTCGGCGGCGGGCGAGTTGGTGGCGGCGGCATTTTGGGAAGCGCCGGCGGCGATGGACCTGGTTTGCTCGTAAACCTGAAGCTCGGTTTGGAAATCCTCGGTGTCGGGAGGGCCGAGGTCGCACTTGAGGCGGTCGTAAAGGCCCAGGCTGTCGCACAAGTGCATGAGGTCGCGCTGGTAGGGATCGCGCTCTTTTTCGGCGTCCTCGCCGCGTTTGCCTTCGGCCTCCTGGATTTGGAGGACTTTGGCCTGGAGGGATGGGAGTTGATTGGTCAGATCGTTGTAGGAGTAGTACTGGAGGCCCTGCTGCTTGGGGCCGAGCAGACCTTGCAGGTCGGGATGCTGGACGCGGAAGACTTTTCGTTGATCGGCCAGATTGGGTTGGGTCATCGTTTCCAACAACCATTGCGTGGCGGAAAGACTGTGGCCGCCGGGCAGGCGGACGGTGGAGCGACCGCTCATGCTGAGGAGGGAATTGCGGGCGACGGTATCCAAAGGCTGGACGCGGCCATTGAGGAGCACCGGCAGGCGGCCGAAGGCGGCGACGTCGAATCCATCCGCGAGCTTGGGCGGTTGCGCGCCGGAGAGGAACCAGAGGGCAAGAACGGCGGCGGGAATGACGGGAAGCCATTTTTTCATGCTTGACTCCTTTCGAGGGCGAGAGCCGGTGTTGACGAGGGCTTACGGCCTGACTCGGACGGATCGGACCGATCCGACGGAGCGGAGGTGCGGGGCGCGGGGCGGGCCTGTTTTCTGGCGAAGGCGAACAGATGCGTGAGGAATTGCGCGCCCAGACCAGCGGCGACGAGCAGGCAGGCAAGGTAGGGGGTAATGGCCGCGGGGTTGTGGACGACCTCCAAAATGGTGACCTTATCGCCCTGTTCGAAGCTGGACTGGTAATAGGCATCGCCGCCGTAGCGCAAGGGGCTGTTCATGCGGATCAGCACGTCGCGGTCCTCGCCGCGAGCGGGGTCCTTGAGGTGAATTCTGCTGGAGAAATCGCTGGGGATGTCGGTGCCGGCATAGACCTCGTGTTTGAATTCCAGCAAGGTGATGGCACAGGGCTTGTAATAGCGAACCGGGCGAAGGGCGATTTGATAAAGGCGTCCGGCCCAGGTGAAGGACTGCGGGGCGTCAAGCCGGGCGCCCAGAAGCTGGCCGAATTGTTCCTGCAAAAGGGAGGACCAGGGACGTTTGGTGAGCCAGGTGGAAACGGTCCAGTCGCCGACGACCTGCTGGCCGGCGAGGACCTGGATGAGCGCAGCGGGCTTGTTTTCGTCGTCGCGGCGGCCGGCAAGGGGCGCGGCGTTGAAGAGGAGCCGCTGGCCGAGGCCGTTGGCGGCCTGGAGTTTTTGGGCGTCGCCGGACATGGGTCCGGCGGGCTGGGAGTTGGGCAAATAATGTTTGACGCGCAAGGCGAAGGGGAGGCCCGGGGGACGGATTTCGCCGCCCTGCTCCAGAACGGCCTGGGGGACGGCGAACACCTTGTCCTGATCGGGATGGGTGACATCGAGGACGACCAATTCGTTGCGGGTGCTGTCCTCGGCGAAGTTGGCGGTCTGGCCCACGGCGATGCGCATCTGGCTTTCGGTGCGCAGGAGTTCGGACAGGAAGAAGCCGCCCAGCAAAAGAATGAGGCCGGCGTGGATGAGGAGAAGGCCGATTTTGCGGCGGCTGAACTGGAAGCGTTGGATGTGGGCGCAGAGGAGATTGACCAGCAGCAGTCCGCCGATGGTCCAGCCGCCCGGAAAGACCGGGATGCGCCAATGGGCGCCGGGAGGCGTCCAAAAAATGAGGAAGCTGCGGAAGAATTCCGATTGGGCGGCGTAGAGGCCGATTTGGACTTGGGCAAGCGTGCCGACGAAGACCAGGACGAGGGCCAGGCAGAGGCAAACGAGAGTGAGGCGGAGGGAGCCGAAGAATTTGACGAAGCGATTCATTATGTTTCGATTCAGTTGATTTAAATAACTGGGAGAAGGTAGCGCGCGAGGGGAAGCGGGCAAAAGCCGTTTCTTGGCATAGGCCAACCGTATTTTGCGAAATTGCGCGAAAGATATGGTTGGCGGGGTTGGAAAATGAATGTCCCGCCTTGCTTTTCGGTTCTTCGCATCACTGATTCAGGCACCGGCGCGGTTCTGGTTTCGGAGGGAAAGCGGCGGCAAGCCGCCGCACTCCAAATTCGTATCAGGCCGCTGCAGCCTTGAATGATGGAAAGGACGGACGGGACCAAGGGGACCCAAAGGACGGACAGGGCGAGGGGTTGGCGGCGGAAGGGCGTATTAAGGTTGGAAAGGTGAAGGCGGAAGGAACATACCCGCCAAGAAATGTTGCGAAAGAAGTATGGGCTTGTTGCAAATAGTGCGGTCATGCAGATTGGACCGCGGCAACGGCGTCCCATCCGAATCAGGCTTATGAACACACCGGAGAATGATCCGCTGCGGGGGCAGCTTGGGGAATGGAAGATGGCCAAGGGGCTGCCGCCGCGATTCCAGGAAGAGGTCTGGCGCCGCATCGAGCGGATGGAGGCGGCGGCGAAAGCCGGCGCGTGGGAATGGTGGCAGGGCTGGCTGGAAAGCGTGTTTGCGAGAAAGGCGGTGGCGCTGGCTTACGTGACGGTGCTGCTGGCGGCGGGGCTGACCGCGGGGTACGCCAGCGGCCAGGCGCACGCGCAGCGGGGGAACGCGCAATTGGCGGCGCGATACGTGCGGTCCATTGATCCATATTACGGGAACCCATTTTGAGATGAGACGCGGGTTGACGATTTTTTGCTGCGGGCTGGCAGCGGCGGGGCTGGCGTATGCCGCCATTTATTTCTGCGCCACGGCGCGGCTGCGGGCGGCGGGACATGCCGATGCGCCGGAGTTGTTGTGGTTGAAAGAGGAGTTCAAGCTTGGGGACGCGGAGTATAAGCGGATCAGCGAGTTGCACGCGGGCTACCTGCCGAGGTGCCAGGAGATGTGCGGGCGGATCGCGGCCAAGAATGAGGAGTTGGCGGGGCTGCTGGCCAAGACGAACACGGTGACGCCGGAGATCGAGAGGAAGCTGGCGGAGGCGGCGGCGCTGCGGGCGGAATGCCAGAAGAACATGCTGGAACATTTTTACACGGTGAGCCGGGCCATGCCGCCGGAGGAGGGCCGGCGTTATCTGGAATGGATTCAGGAGCAGACGATGGGGGGCGGCGGCCACGCGTCGGGCGGCGCGGGGCATGAAATGCACGAGATGCAATGAGGGGGGCTGGGATTGAGATTAAGATTAGGATTAAGATTAAGATTAAGAGCAGGCGCGAGCCGTGAAATGCACCAGATGCGATGAGCGAAACGGGGCCAGATGAACAGGACCGGCAGGACATGGCAAGGCTGGCCGGGGGGCAGGACGCGGCCCTGAACGATTTGATGGAGCGCCACGGCGAGCGGTTGTTTCACTATTTGCTGAGGCAATTATCGAATGAAGCGGACGCGGAGGATTGCGCGCAAGAGGCGTTCGCGCGGGTGTATATACATCGGGGGAAATTCCGTTCCGGGGCGAAATTCACGACGTGGCTTTACACGATTGCAACCAACCTGGCGCGGGATTGCCATCGCCGGCGGGCGAGGCATCCCGAAGTCTCGCTGAGCGAAGGAGAGGGCGCGGGCGGAATGGAAATGGCGGTGGACGCGGCGCCGCAGCCGGGGGAGCAGTTGCAGGCGGGGGAGCGGGCGGCGCAGGTGCGGGCGGCGGTGCAAGGGCTGCCAGAGGAATGGCGGACGGCGCTGGTGTTGTTCGAGTATGAGAATCTTGGGCAGGCGGAGATCGCAAAGATATTGCATTGCACGGCCAAGGCGGTGGAGGTGCGGATATACCGGGCGCGCAACGCGCTGCGCGGGGCGCTGGCGGAGCTGGGACCGGGAAAGGAGGGCCAATAGGACGGATGGGACCAAAAGGACGAAGAGCGGTTAATGGCGGCAGGAGGGCCGAACTGGGGATTGCGGATTGCGGATTGAGAATTGGTCATTGAGAATTTGTCATTGGCCATTGGAAGCGGCCGGGGAGGGCGCGCGTTCTCCGGGATGAAAAGCGGCGGCAAGCCGCCGCACTCCAAAACGAAGGCGAGACGCGAGGTCAGCGGGCGTGCAAGGCGGCGAGGGTGCGCTGGCAGATGTCGTCGGGGGTGCCGGTGGCGGGGACGGTGACGAGGAGGCCGCGACGGTCGTAAAAGTCTATAAGGGGCTTGGTGCTTTTCTGGTAGGTCATCATGCGGACGCGCACCGATTCGGCGCGGTCATCTTCGCGCTGGTATAATTTGCCGCCGCAAGAGTCGCAGACGCCGGGGGATTTGGGAGGGCGGGTGGTCTCGTGATAGACGGCCTTGCAGCCCGGGCAGGTGCGGCGTCCGCTGAGGCGGGAGACGATGACGTCGGTGGG
>JBEKUQ010000142.1:0-9402 GCA_049514835.1 Verrucomicrobiota bacterium
CCGAGGCCGAGAAGCGCGCCGAGGAAGTGCTGGAGGCCCTGCAGAAAATGGCGCAGAACGCCAACAAAAACCTCGATCAGTTGCAGGCCCTCACCCTGGCCCAACGCCTGCGCCGGGTCGGCGAGGCCGAACAAGGCCTGGGCGGCCAGCTCGCCACCAACCTGCCCGACACCATCGGCCTGCCGCCGCAGGATTTGCCCGACAAATACCGGCGCATCAACACCAGCCTCGTCAAGCGCCAGGGCGATGCCCATGATGAATCCACCGCCTTGCAGGCCGAAATCAGCCGCTTCTACGAACGCACCCAAAAACCCAATTACGGCAAAGTCAGCCAGGACATGAAGGATTCCCATGCCGCCGACGAACTGGACCGCATGGGCGGCCTGATCCAAAGCAACATCACCATCCAAACCTCCCTCGACCTCACCAATTGGTCCGAACGCTTTCAGAAATGGGCCGATGCCCTGGAACCCAAATCCGCCTCCCAAGGCGGCGGCGGCAACGGTCAAGGCCAGCCGCCTCTGGACCTCACCCAGCAATTGATCGCCCTGCTGCGCCTGCGCGAAAAGGAATCCAACCTGCGCGACCAAACCGGCGTGCTGGAATGGAGCAAAGACTCCACCCCCGATTACAAGGACCAGGCCGCCTCCCTTGCCGGCACCCAGGGAAACCTCGGCCAGGCCCTGGACCTCATTCACCAGGCCACTCCCGTGCCCGATTTCGATCCGCCCTTCCATCAAGTCGCCACCGCCATGCAAGAAGCCCAGGTGCTTTTGGCCAAACCCCAGACCGACGCCGTAACCGATGGCACCGAGGCCAGGTCAATGGACGCCCTGTCCGACCTCATCAACCTCATCAATGAATCCGCCCAGCGCGCCCAGCAACAGCAACAGCAGGAGCAAGCCGGCGGCCTCACCGCCGAAGAAATGGCCTTTCTCACCCGCATGATGCGCGCCTCCAACCAGAGCGGTCCTCCCGGCATGCAACCCCCGTCGCCGGGCGGCAACGGCGGCGGCAACCTGACCGGCGGCACGACCGACCAGCCCGGCCGTCCCGCCGGCGGCGGCGCCTCGGGCCGCAACGCCGCCACCCGCAACGTCCTCAAAGCCGCCGGCATCATCCAGAATTCCCCCGCCGAATTCCGCGACGCGCTGGAAAACTACTTCCACAACGTCGAAAAACCGCAGAACTGAATCTCTGGCTCTCCCGTCCCAAGCGCGAGGCCGGGAAGTCTCTTGGGGTTCATGGTTCGTTCCGAATGGTCATAGAGGATGAAGACGAGCCTAGCGCGAACGGCCGTTTGTGCCGGATGAACGCATTTCCAGTTCATGCATCTGCCTGAATCGCTCCGGATGCTTTTCCTCATCCTCATGCATAGCCATGCGAGACTTAAAATACAGCATCACCCGGCTGTTCGTTTCCACGACCATGGCCTTCTGGAGCGCTTGGACTGCTTTTTGAGTGCATTCCTTGGTGCGATCAGGTGGCGACCGCATTGCCATACTAGGCACCGTCCGGTCAAACAGCATGCTCATTCCCATAATTCGCAGCTCCGGGCTTTTGTCACTCAACAGATCAACGTAAGTGTTGACCATGCGATCAAACCGTTTATCCGGACTTTGGAAGTTAAAGACCTGCTCATCCCAACTGCTTAACGCGGAGCAGGCCGCGGTACGCAGGCTGGTTGGAGCATTTTCATCAGACACCAGCCGCAGGATGTAATCCGCGGTTTCCCCCCATTTGATTCTTATCTCAAACAATTTGTAAACAATCGGTTCCATTTGATCCCAAGAGACCTGCCGATTGGTGTTCGCATTGGGGCTCTGGCTCCCGGCTTGAATCACGCCGCGCAGCCAATCATATTCAGCCTCGCTCCTGCCAGACTCCGCTATGCCTGAGAATCTCAACGCGGCCTCCTCTGCCGCAATGCGAAGGTTGGCGGGGCGTTCCCCGTCGCCCGCCACCGACTGCAGCTTTTTTAAATCGTTATTTGGAATCGTTTGGTCGGGCCACGCGAGCAGTCTGTTCAGACAATATCCAGACAGGAGGTCGAACTCGGAAGTGGTGTTGGCCAGCAGCGTTTGCAGTGCCGGGGCTTGGCGCAACCTGGCGATTTGCTCCAAGACTACCAAGAGCGCCTGGTCTTCCGGGAAAACCATCACTCTCACCACGGTTGCTTGATGACGGCGCAAATCCTCACTCACAAGCATTTCAGCGCCGGTGTGAACCCCGGCCGGGAATTCCACGGGGTACTCGCCTGTGGGACCACCTTCGACGGCTTGCCCCGGACTCGATTGGATGCTTCGGTTGGTCGCATCAATGGAGCCGGAGATGATCTTGATCGGTTCGAAGGAGGTCACAAAAGGGGCGTTCGCGGCTGCCGGATTCTTGATGTCCGTGATGCGGGCGAGATAAATCGCATGGCTGTTCCAATAATCCTCGCGATCGAAATGGGCGCCGAAGTCAACCCATTTGGCATGCACGGGCGAGGGTGTCACCGCCATTGCGAGAACCAGTGTCGCGAAGAGTCTGTCACGTTTGAGATTTTTCATAATGCTCACAACGAACGCGAGGCCGGGAAGGATTTTGGGTTTCATGGCCGGCTTGTCCCCTGATTGATCTTCCACATTTTGCCGCCGTCGGTGGTTTGCAAAAGCTGTGTCAGGTTGTGGCTGTCCCGCGCAATCGCCCATCCGTATTCGTCGTCCACGAAGTCGAGTTGGACAATGTCCTCACCGTGGGTCAGGTATTGTTCAAGGCTTCTTTCCGCCGGCACCGGTTCCCACGAGGTCCCGCCGTCGCCGGTGCGATACAGCGTCCCTTTGACGGGCGCGGTCGAACCGGTGTTGTGAGTTTCGGCGCTCCAGAGCCAGCCGTTCCGTGCCGAAATGAAATTCAACACGCCGCGAAACTCGACCGGTGTGGCGGGTTGCCAGTTCCGTCCGCCATCCCCGGTGCCATAAATCACCATGCAAAAATTAGTGGCGCCCATTGCGTCCGGCAGGAACTCCGCGCCCATGATTCCATCTTGGCCTGCCCTTGGAAAAAACCGCGGCAGTCCGACGGGCACCATCCGGCCATCGTGAAGCGGAGAGGGCAAGGGCAGGCTCTGCACCTGCCAATTTCGGCCGGCATCGCGGGTCATCGAGAGATAGTCAGGCGTCGTGAAAGAAGATAAGGAAGAAGATGAGGGTGCCGGCTTTCCAACTCCGCCTGTGTGGGGGGATCACCTTCGTAAGGATTCCCTTCCGTGCTGTTGACCTTTCGCCAATTCGCGCCGCCATCGTCTGTCCGATACAAATATCCGGGCGAGGAATTCATGCCGTGGGCCGGGATGAGCATAAGCCATCCGGTATGCGCATCCGTAAATGCCAGGGACGCATCCATAATCGGTTGAGATTGGCGCAACTCAGCCCGGTTCCACGAACGCCCGCCGTCGCTCGTGCGAAAGATGGCAACAGTATTGGTGATCTGCTCATAGTCAAAAACGGTGACAACCCAGGCCCTCCGCGAGTCGTAGAAGAACGGTGCCATCATGTCATTCCTTCCCGCCGACAGCACCGATTTCCAGGACCTGCCCCCGTCGGCCGTTTTCAGGATGGCTTTGTCGCCAAACACCCAGTCAATCGATCTAATGACGGCTCGGGCGTTTAGCGCCCAGCCGTTCTTGCGGTCCATCATGCCAATGGAGTCGAATTCGGGCGTTGGCGAAAGCTGCGCCGGTTTTACATTTTCGATTATATGTGGACGGGCCGTATGGCAACCGCCAGCCAAGATGCTGCTCAAAGCGAGCCCGAGACGGAGGAAGGATTTGGATTTCATTCAACAATTTCCACGCTGTTCGATTGGAGCTTCCCTTTCCAGACAAAGATCAGGTTCCTCGTTTCCGCGCGGTCCTCCTGGAACTGAGCCGAAACCTCATAGCGACCCGGCGTTAGCTTCAACTCAAACTCCTGCGTGCCCGGCGACCAGAATTGGTCCAAACGCAATCGAAGGGTGTAAGTCGAACCAACCCTGAGCGGGACCACATAGTCATCCAGGCGGCCCGCAACGCCCGGATACCTTCTGTCCGCAAAATGGAGTTCTCGACTTCTTCCACTTGCGTCCAGAAGATTGAGATGGATCTTATCGGGAAGCTGCACTTTGCCGTTGGCCAGCATTGCGCCCAGGTTCAAGCAGACATCTTGTTCTCCTGCATTCCAAAACGCGACTTCAAACTCCGGATCGCCCCGGTGGCGAGTCATTAAGACGGAGAGGGACATTTGCAGGCCGTTGCTCGCGGGACCCCATTGACGGTCGGTCGTGGAACCCGACGATGGACGGTCTGCAATGGAATGGCGTGCAGTTGTGCTACAACCGAGCAAGCTGCTGATCAAAACGAGCGCGAGGCAAAGGGGGATTTTGGATTTCATTGCTCGACCGTGATCGTCAGTGGTTTCGCATCAATCTCACCATGCCAGCAGTTGAGGTCATCGGGCAGAAAGTTGGTTTCGCTGCTGAAATGGGCGGTGATGTGCAAAGTCGTATTCGTTCCCGCAATGATGGCAAAGGGCCAGGGCAGGCTCCCGGCCGGTGGCAACGTGGTCACCCCTTTGTAGAATTCTTCCCGGGGCGGCGCATCCGAGAAAAAGAAGCCCGACATCATTGAGACATCAAATCTATCGCCTGGACCGACGCCGCGCACTGGATTGCCCAATGTGCAAATTCGCAGCGGCTTTGAGCCTTGATTCGTCACTATCAACACCGCCGGAATTGTTCCATCCTGCTGGAGTTTTAATGACGGCACGGAAACCCGGCAAGCCAACCCGTTTGAGTCAGATTTTCGCTTCGATCCAACGGCCGCGCCGGAGTATCGGTTGCCGGTTGAACAGCCGGATAAAATGCTGCTCAAAGCGAGCGCGAGGCAGAGGAGGCTTTTGGGTTTCATGGCTGCGGATTCTTTAGCTTTGCCAAGCTGTCGCGCACTTCGCGCACAAAATTGGTATTTCCGGAAGCGGCTTGCACAGTGATGAGAATGTCCGTTCCTGGAAGTGTTTCGTGCAGAAGCTCGACTTTTGGCGACTGCCGAGCCGTTGGCATCTGCCCGAAAGGCGGGAAGGCTGGAGTTCCGAACTGAGCCTCGATGCGGAGAGAAATGTCTTTTTGAACGAAGGCGGCACTATCCTCCGTGTCTAGGCGAAAAAGCTCGGTCGGACCGGCGCGGTTAAGGCGGACGTCTTTTGGATCTAAATCTATCAGACGCAATTCGTAATAATTGGTAAGGTCCTTTGCGAGTTGCCGCTCGATAATTCCAATGCGCGCCTTGATCATTTCCTCAATTTCGGAATCAAACACCGGGTGTCTGTCTTTGTTTTTCGCCCACCATTCCCGCCACCATCGCACAAAACGCAAATAATCTTCCCCCTGCCAATACCGCTGATACAAAGGGGGATAATACTCACGTCCGGTCAGCCGGCACAGCACATAGGCCGCTTCGTCCTTAATACCGGCATCGGCGCGCCCGCCCGGATAATCCAGCATCTCGATCAGGGGAGCAATCACAACCGGATCGCTGATCCCCCTCAAATTCTCAATCCACTGCAACAAATATACCCGCCCCATATTGCCCGAGTCCAATAGGCGCAGCGCAGCTTCGGTTGGCGTGTCGTTGGCCTGAGGCTTAAAGCGAAGTTGATTAATTGCGTCCGTTATCACGTCGCCATTGGTAGTGTGCAGCGACAGTTCCCGCGCGGCAGCGGTGGCGATCCTGTTTAGTTGCGAGGCGGGCAGGCCCGCAAGATGAGAGTACACATCGCCTGTGAACCCCTTTTTGCCCGGCAAAATGGCATCCAAAACCGCCTCAAGGCTCTCACCATCATTCGTTGCAGACAAAGTCCCGGCAGCGGATCCCTGCGCATAACCATCGCTGGCAAAGCAGCCAAAGAGCAGGCCGCTCAAGACGAGCGCGAGGCAGAGAAGCATTTTGGGTTTCATGGCGCGTTGGCGTTGGTTTCAAAGTATCCCCCGCCGAGATCGTAAACAAGTCATCGCCTGTTAGACGGCAACCGCTCGAGAATGCTCCGCCGCGCCGCAGTGGGCTATTGTAACGCAGCCGTCCTCGGCGGCGGGTTCCCGCACCGTCCCGGTGCGGCCCATTTGCCAAACTGGCGGCGGGACGCCGACTGAATCCGCAGGCGAGGACGCCTACGCCACATTGAAGGTCAGTTCTTGACCAGGCCGGCGAAGGCGCTGCGGTAGGACCACAACGGAAACAGGGCCAGCGCGGCAACGACAATTCCCATCGGCAGCCCGGGGTGGTCGAGAAAGATGTCGTGGTTTATTTTGCCAGTTTGACGGCAAAAGCGGCGACGCGCCGGCCGAGGATTTCGCCAGTGGCCTTGTCGGCTTCGTTCGGAGCCACGTCTGGCGACTCCTGGGCGGCCTGGGCCATGACGCCGCTGTAACTGCTCAAGCGGTTGATGCCTTTGTCATTCATGGGCAGGTCAGGCAGGCCAATCCAAATCATGCCATGTTGCATCGCCAGAGTGAAAAAATAATACAGCGTGCTCAGCTTGTCGCCGCTGGGACCGCTGGAAACGGTGAAACCGGCCGCCAGCTTGTCGCGCCAGGCGCCGGCGTACCAGCGTTCGCCCGTGGCGTCGGCCAGCGCCTTGAACTGCGCCGCCGGGCCGCCCATGTAAGTGGGGCTGCCAAAAATGATGGCGTCGCTGGCGTCCAGTTGCGCCAGCACCGCCTCGTTTTTGTAACGGCCCTTGATGATGTCGTCGCCCTTGATGGCGATGAGATTGGTCTTCACGCCGGCCACCGAGGCGGCGCCCCGTTGGACGGCCTCGGCCAGTTTGGCGGTGTGGCCTGTGCCGGAGAAATAGATGACGGATACGGTGCTCATGTTATTTTTGTGTTTTGTTTTGCAACTGCTTCAATTCAAGTCAAATAAAAGGACTTGCGACGGCTTGGCGGCGGCCAAATCCAGCGCGGATTCCCCGCTCAGGGCCGCGGCATCGCCGCCGCCCAGTTTCTGGCCGTTCAACAACACTTCCCCTTCCGCGACATGGACCCAGGCATGGCGGCCCTGCGCCAGCTTATGCGTAGCGTGCTGGCCGGCGTTCAATTTGTCAAGCCACAGATCGGCGTCCTGATGAATGGCCATCGAGCCGTCCCGGCCCGTCTTGCTGGCGACCAGGCGCGGCGTGCCGGCGGGCGCATCGGCCAGCGACCGCTCCGCGTAGCGCGGCGCCACGCCGAGGCGGTCCGGCTGAATCCAGATTTGGAGCAGATGCACCGCTTCCTCTTTCGACGGGTTGAATTCGCTGTGCTGCACGCCCGTCCCGGCGGCCATGTATTGCGCCTCGCCCGCGCGGATCACCCGGCCGTGGCCCATCGAATCCTTGTGCTCCAGCGCGCCGCTGAGGACGTAGGTGATGATTTCCATGTCGCGGTGGGGATGCGTGCCGAAGCCCTCGCCCGGCATGACCAGATCGTCGTTGATGACGCGCAGGCTGCGAAAGCCCATCCACTTCGGATCGTAATAATCGGCGAAGCTGAAGGTGTGATAAGTGTCGAGCCAGCCGTGTTGGGCGTGGCCCCGTTCGTTTGCTCTTCTAATTTTCATCATGCCACAACGTGCCACACGACCGACGATTTTGTGAAAGACCAAGTTTCTTGACTCACCATAACCAAAAGGCATACTGGCCTGAACATGGAATTGCGCCATCTCCGCTATTTCGTCGGCGTTGCCGAAGAGGAGAACGTCTCCCGCGCCGCTTTGAAGTTGCACGTCTCGCAACCGGCCTTGAGCCGCCAGGTTCGCGACCTGGAGGACGAGCTTGGCTTTTTGCTGCTCACCCGCAGCGCCAAGTCGGTCCAGTTGACCGACGCGGGCCGCGCCTTTTTGATCGAAGCCCGGGCCGTGCTCCAGCGCGCGGAGGAGGCGGTGGCAACGGCCCGCGCCGTCGCCACCGGCGCGCGCGCCGAACTTCATGTCGGCTACGCGCCCTCTCTCACGGCCCGGTTTCTGCCGCAGACATTGCGCGCCTTTCAGGCCCGGTCGCCCGGCGTGCGCGTGAAATTGCATGATTTTTCCACCGAGGAAATGCTGGCCGGCCTGCGCGAAGGCAAATTGCAGATCGCCTTTGTCGTCAAACAGCCCGCCCTCTTGCGCGGCCTGCATTTCGAGGACCTGGCGCGGGACGCCTTCTGCCTCGCGGTGGCCCCGAAACATCCCCTGGCCGCGCGGCGCGCGGTGAAGCTGGCCGAGGCGGCGCGGGAGCCGCTCATCACCTACAGCCGCAAGGATTATCCCGACGCGCACCAGCATCTCGAAGCCCTGTTTGCGGCTGTCAAAAACAAACCGCACGTCGCCGAGGAGCACGACAGCGTGAGCAGCCTGATCGCGGCGGTCGAAGCGGGCAACGGCGTGGCCATCGTGCCCCAATCCCTCGCCTGCACCGCCGGGCCGCGCCTGAAGCTCATTCCCTTCTCCCCCGCGCCGCCGCCGCTGGTGGTGGGGGCGGCCTGGGCGGGCCGCGCATTGGCCGCCGCCGCCGAACAATTCCTGCAATGCGCCCGGGAAGCGGTGTTGCAGAAATGAGGCCAGCCGGCGAACCTTGGCTGTAGGTGTGAGACAGAATTCGTCGTGGCTCGCCCTCATCCTCACCTTCTCCCCCTGGGAGAAGGAACAGCCATCGGCGGTCAGGGCTTGACGGCTGGTCGTCCGGCCAATGCCGTCGCGGGTTTTCAGCGAGACGGCGGACAATTCTCCCTCTCCTGGAGGAGAGGGCCGGGGTGAGGTCGAGCTTTTCCACTGGCTCGGCTTTGCGCTCGCCTCATCCTAACGTTTTCCTCCTGCCCTGGTTCGTGCCTTCAGGAGAGAGCCGGAGAAGGCGGCCGTATATGCGAAGCCGATATACTAAATCCCGTGATTCGCCCTGTACGACGGCTTTCAAAGAAGAATTTTGTTTCGCGCCGCCTGGCGGCATGGGCCGGAAATTATGATTTATTATTTCCCCCCGGCTCCATTACACTAGGCGCATGTCTGTCAACTCAAACGCGGCGGAGGTGAAGTCCAAACGATGGACCAGCCCCTGGGTGCTTCTCCTGATCCTCTTGGGCGGGGCGCTGGCGGTTTTGTGTCACGACGCCTTCAGGCCCTACGATGTCATGTGGGCCAACGACAGCGCGCTGGGGGCGCTGGACGACTCCTCCGCCCGGCTGCCCGGCACCTACACCGGGATTTGGATGGACGGGAATTGGATTGGCTTCAAGGAGCCAAGCTCGACACCGACGCTGGCGACCATGCTGGCGACGGTCCTGTCGCCGGAGTTGTATCTGAAGATTTTCGCGCCGCTGACGATGCTGCTGCTGGGATTCAGCGCCTGCATCATGTTCCGGCAACTGAAGTTC
>JBEKUQ010000143.1:0-6255 GCA_049514835.1 Verrucomicrobiota bacterium
AAGCTGGCCGTCGCATTGAGGTCTCGGTCACCGTCTCGCCGCTCCGCGACAGCAACGGCCAGGTTGTCGGCGCGTCAAAAATTGTCCGCGACATCACCCAGCGCAAGCAGAAGGAGGCAGAGCTGGGCCGGCTCAACCGCACGCTCAAGGCCCTCCACGACAGCAACCGCGCGACGATGAGCGCCGGGGATGAGTCCCAGTACCTGCAGGAGGTCTGCCGCATCATGGTTCAGGACTGCGGACATGCCATGGTCTGGATCGGCTTTGCCGAGGATGACGCGGACAAGAGCGTCGTTCCCGCGGCTCACGCCGGCATCGAAGAAGGCTATCTCAAATCTTTGCGCCTCACCTGGGCGGACACGGAACGGGGCCGCGGCCCCACCGGCACGGCCATCCGCACCGGCAAGCCGTGCGTCTGCCGGGACATGCGCACCGATCCGGCCTTTGCGCCCTGGCGCCAGAGCGCGCTCGAGCGCGGTTACGCTTCTTCCCTCGTCCTCCCGTTGCTGGCCGAAGGCAAGGCCTTTGGCGCCGTCACCATTTACTCCAAGGAGCCGGATCCCTTTTCCGAGAGCGAGATGAAGCTGCTGGGCGAATTGGCCGGCGAACTGGCGCAGGGCATCATCTCCCTGCGCCTGCGCGCCGAGCGCGCGCGCGTGCAGGAGCAGTTGCGTCTGCTCTCCAGCGCGGTTGAGTCGGCCGTCAACGGCATCGCCATCACCGACCGTCAGGGCCAGATCCTATGGATCAACCCGGCCTTCACGCGTTTGACCGGCTACACCCTGGAGGAAGCGGTGGGCGCCAGCACGCGCGTTCTCAAATCCGGCAAACATTCCGCCGAATTCTACGCCCGGATGTGGGCCACGATTCTGCGCGGCCAACCGTGGCAGGGGGAGTTGGTCAATCGCCGCAAAGACGGCTCGTTTTATACGGAAGAAATGACGATCACCCCCGTGCGGGCCGCCAGCGGAGAAGTGACGCATTTTGTGGCCATCAAGCAGGACATCACGGCCCGCAAACGCGACGAAGAACGCGCCTGCCTGCTGGCGGATGCGGTCGGCCAACTGCTCCAGGCCGAAGCGCCCCAACGCATCGTCCATGAGTTGTGTGAGAAGGTCATGGCCTTCCTGGACTGCCAGGCGTTTTTCAATTTCCTGGTGGACGAACAGTCCAAGCGCCTGCGGCTCAACGCCTGGGCGGGCATTTCGAAAGAGGAAGCGGGCAAAATGGAGTGGCTTGATTTCGGCGTCGCGGTCTGCGGCTGCGCTGCCCGGGACGGTTGCCGCATCGTGGCGGAGAACATCCTTTCCACAACCGGCCCGCGGACCGAATTGGTGAAGTCCTTCGGCATCCAGGCTTATGCCTGCCATCCGCTGAAGGCGCAGGAAAGGGTGCTGGGGACGCTCTCCTTCGGCACGCGCACGCGGGCGCGTTTTAGCGAATACGAACTGGCGCTGATGAAGGACGTGGCCGACCAGGTGGCAATTGCGCTCGAGCGCCAGAGCGCACAGGCGGCGCTGCGGCGGACGGCCGCGGAACTGGAGCGCTCCAACCAGGAGTTGCAGCAGTTTGCCTACGTGGCTTCGCACGATTTGCAGGAGCCGCTCCGGGCCGTGGCGGGCTACCTCAGCCTGGTGGAAGACCGGTTGCGCGACGGACTGGACGACAAAGGGCGCCATTATATTGCCGGCGCCATTGAAGGAGCGGAGCGCATGCATACGCTCATCAACGATCTGCTGGAACTTTCGCGCGTGGGCACGCGCGCTCCCGCGTTCCAATCCGCCGATCTGAACGCCGTGCTCGACATCGCCTTGAAGAATCTGGGCGCGAGCATCCAGAAATCCGGCGCCACCATCACGCGCTCGGCGCTGCCGACGCTGCGCGTGGAGGCGAATCAAACGGCGCTGCTTTTCCAGAACCTGATCGGCAACGCCATCAAGTTCCAGAATGAGCGTCCGCCCGAAATCCACGTCAGCGCCCGGGAGGAGGCCGGCCAATGGGTGTTGGGGGTGCGCGACAACGGCATCGGCATCGAGCCGCAATACTTCGAGCAGATTTTCCAGATCTTCCGGCGGCTGCACACGCGCAAGGAGTATTCCGGCACCGGCATTGGCCTGGCCATCTGCAAAAAGATTGTGGAACGGCAGGGGGGCAGGATTTGGGTCGAGTCGCAGCCGGGCCGGGGCTCCACCTTCTATTTCTCGATTCCTGACAGACAGGCTTGATCTGTCGGGCAATTCCCCGACCGCATATTACCGTTCTCCCTGACTTACGGGAAAGGACGCTTCCGGTTTATTGTGCAAGGAGAATTATCAAAGCTATGAATCAAACCGTTTCCGAACAAGCTTCAACTCACGGCCCCGAAGTCTGCCTGGCCCGTCTTTGCGAACCTTACGGCTACCGGTTCGTTGGCGGCAAGGTGCATCTGCAAGCCAGGTTCATGGTGCTGGACCACGCCGCGCGGCAACGCCAGTGGGCGCTCCAGCTTTGGGCCTGTCCCTCGGCCCCAACGTCGGCCGGCGATCTGGCCGGCCAGATGGTGGCGGAATTGGCCCTGCCGCCGATCAAAGAATCGGGCGGCGCCAACGAACGCCTGGACATGAGCGGGACGGCCTTGCCGCCCGCCGGCGATGCCGACCATGTCATGGCGCTGGTTCTGGCGGCGGGCCGGGACGGCCATTTCGATGAGGTCCACGATGTCGTCTCCTACGCGCGCCGGGAGCGATTTCTCCAAGCCGAGACGTGGGACACGTCCGGCTTCCCGATCCATCTCCAGCAGGGATTTCAATTGCCGTTGCGACCCTGTCAAACACCATTCCCGCTGCGTGTCCGCAAAACTGAAACCGTGCTGCGGGTGATGTTTCGTGACGGATACAAGGACAACAGCCTGCAACTGCTCATGCTGCGGCGTCGTGTGGACGATCCGTGGCAAGAATAAGGCCGGAGAGAAGGCAGAGGAATGATAGTCAGGGGAATCCCTCCACCTCCAACGGATGAAGGGGCGACAGAATCATGGCGGGACAGAATCATATATTAGTTGGTAAAAAAACGCGGGGAAGGGGGAGGCCCTTGCCCGCAGATAACCGGGCCGATGCACGCAGATGGGAAGAGGAAAAGTTCTGAGTTTTTTATCTGCGTGAATCTGCGTCATCTGCGGGCAATTCCGATTTGGATGCGGCTCGCCGCGCTGTGTTCTTTGTGGTCAATTCATCTTTGGTTGCGGCTGGCCGCGCTGCGTTCCTTCACGGCAAAAATCTTCATGGAATTGCATGATTCTCTCCTTTAGTGGCAGGGATTTCACGGATGAAAGGGCACCCCGATTTGAACGGGAGAACACAGAGAAGGCAGAGCTTTTTTTGCGTTCTGCCGTTCAAAGCACTTGACATGGGATTCACAAAGGGACGAGCGTTGCGAGTCCAAAATATTTGGGCGTCGCGGCGCTCCGCCCTCCCGCTTGGGCGCTTTTGCCCCATTAACGCCGAGGAAGCACAGAATTCTTCAAAGGTGGGGCGTCGGGCTGCGACGCGCGGAGGGCACAGCAACGTGATAGAGCAAATAAGCCTTGGAAAACTTGGTTGCGCCCGCGCCGTCCGGGCTTGCTGCGCCCGAGGACGGGCGCACTCCTCTGTCGTCTATCCTGCGGCCTTGGCAGTAATTGGGTGTAGCGTCGAGCCTGTGGCTCGACATCGGCGCCCAGCGCCGACACTACAACAATCAAATTAAGGTACTAGCGGGGGTGGCGGCTGTCGTTCCAGCGGATGGCTTCGCGGAGCAGTTCGGTGCCGCTGTCGAGGCTGAGTTTCTCCTTCATGCGGGCGCAATAGGCCTGGACGGTTTTGAGGCTGATGCCGAGAGTTTCGGCGATCTGGCGCGTGCCCAGGCCGCGGCCGAGCATGTCGAAGACCTCCAGTTCGCGGTCGCTGAGCTGCTCGATGGGGGACCGGCCCGCGCCCTTCTTGTCATCTATAAAATTGGCGGCGAGCACGCCCGCCAGCGCCTCGCTCACGTAGAGTTTGCCCTCCAATATGCGGCGGATGGCTTCGATGACCTTGCGGGTGGTTTCCCGCTTCATGACGTAGCCGCGGGCCCCGGCGCGGAGGGCGCGGCCGGCATAATGGGATTCCTCGTGCATGGAGAGGACGAGCACGGCGACGGCGGGATGGGATTCTTTCAAATTCTTGATCAGCTCGATCCCGGAAGAGTCTTTCAAGGAAATATCCACAATGGCGATATCGGGCCGGGCCGCGCCAATGGCGGCGAAGGCTTCGGGGGCGCTCTCGGCTTCCCCGCAGACGAGGAGGTCGGGCTGTTGGTTGATCAAATTGGTCAGCCATTCGCGGACGAGGGGATGGTCGTCCACGATGAACACGGACCTTTTGCGCTTGTCAGAATCGGCGGTCATGTATTGGCCGGCGCATTATCGGCGGACCGGGGCGGGATGGGAAGCGAACATTTGACGAAGGCGCCGCCGGTGGGATTGTGGTCCAGGGCAAAATCGGCGCCGATCATGGCGGCGCGGTGGGCCATGATGCGCGTGCCCAGGCCCTGGCTCTTCTGCCATCCCTCGGACAAGCCGACGCCGTCATCCTCCACCGTCAGGGTGACGCGGCCATTGCGCTGGGAAAGTTCGACGACAATGCGCCGGGCCTTGCCGTGGCGAATGGCGTTGCTGATGGCCTCCTGGGCGATGCGGTAAAGATGGGTGGCGACGGTGGCATCCTGGATGAGCACCGGCGCGGCGCGCTCCACCACGCAGACGGTTTTGGACCACTTGGCGATGTTGGCGGCCAGCTCCTGCAAGGCGCCCATCAGTCCGTCGGCTTCCATGTCCACCATGCAAGCTCCCCTGGCCAGATCGCGCGCCAGGGTGATCCCTTCTTCGACCAAGGCGATGATCCTGCCGGCGTCGGCCGCCTCGGGCGAGGAGCGGGCCTGGAGTTTTTCGCGCAACACCTGGCCGGCCAGGGCGGTGCCGGTCAAGTGCTGGCAAAGGCCGTCATGCAAGTCCCGGCCGATGCGGCGCTGTTCCCGTTCGCTGACCTCCAGGATTTCCTTTTCCAGACGTTCCCGTTCGGCCATCTCCTGGGTCAGCGCCAGCGTGCTTTGCCGCACCCGCTTCTCCAGACCTTTGTGAAGCGACTGCAAGCTGGCCAGGAGCCAGACGACGATGGAATAGAAGGTCAAGAATATCGCGGAATTCCAAATCGGAATGAACGGGCTGGAATAATGCGCGCCGGCGGCAATGTCTCCCGAGATCCACACCGCCACGCTCAGCACCGATAAAAGGAGGCCATACCACCGGCCAACAAACCAGGTGGCCAGCCCGATGCCGAGCAGGTAAAACACCGCAAAGAAAAGCTCGAAGCCCGTCACATAATCAATAATGCCGACGAGCACCAAAAAGCCCAAACCGGCCAGCATCCAAAAAAGGCCGGACCGGTGTTCCAGGCTTTGCAACAGTTTTGTCATGCGGCCAAGGCCGCCCTGCCACGGGCCGGACGGCGCCAGCGATGATAAGCGCGGAAAGAGGAATGGAAAATGAAAAATGAAAAATGCAGAATGAAACCCCAATCATGAGCCGCTTTCTGGGGAGCGCGACCGTCCCGGTCGACCCCGTCGGCGTCTCGCCGACGGAATCTTCCATCCAAACCAGATCGCCTTTTGAGTGAAGCCGAGAACCTGTCGCTGCTGAATCCGCGTGCCCTCCCCTGCTGCAAGTTCCGCCGGCTGTTCCCTCTCCGCTCCCATCCGACTTGTCGCGCCGTCTTGTCTCGCCAAAGCCTGGCGACGGCGGAAGCCTTGGCGAAGGCGGATGGAGGGGAGAGGGTCAGGGTGAGGTGAGGGTTCTTGGGCGGGGGTTCCACCCATCCATTGGTGGTTGCATCAAGATGCGCCCAAAGGATCAGAGACGCGGCTTGGCCTTAGCGACTCTTGGGGGAGCGCGACCGTCCCGGTTGCACCCGTCGGCGTCTCGCCGACGGAAGCTTCCTTCCAAACCGGACCACCTTTTGGGTGCAGCCGGGAGCCTGTCGCTAATGATTCGGGCGCCCGCCTTGTCCACCCTTCTTCATCCTGCCGGGCGCAGGACAAAACTCTTCAAAGGTGGGGGCGTCGCGCTGCGACGCCCGGACGGCGCAGCGGAGACTGTCTCAAAACTCGCAAATCGGAAATCCTGTCAAGAAAACTTCTCCCACATTTGCGATATGGCGCGTTCTTTTTGATGGGGAGGGTGTTTTGATGGTGTTTTTCGAACTT
>JBEKUQ010000144.1:0-6248 GCA_049514835.1 Verrucomicrobiota bacterium
CCCGGCCGCAGCAGCGGCGGGGGCGCGCGCCGCGCATCCAGAAACCGCCACTGCTTTTCCAGCCAGCGCCGGCGGCTGTCGGCAAACTGGCGCGCAAACTCCAGCGACCCCCCGCGCGGCACCGTCACCACCACCGTTTTGTCCGCCCGCAGCCGCAGGAGATAATGCCGCGCCCGCGGGTGGCGGCGATAGAGGATGGGCGCCAAATGCCCGTGAATTTCGATGGCGCCGGAATCCAGCGGCTTTTCCGCCGGGGCGGCGGGCCGGAGGAACATTTTCAAATTCTCCATTAACATCGCAAAACGGCCGGAGGCCTCACCTGGCCGCGGCGCTTTTGAGCGCGGTGGCCGGGGCCTCGAGTGCTTCCCGGACCTTGGCATAAACGCTCAGCGGCGTGATCCTCGTCAGGCAGGCGAGCGGCGCGGCATAATGGCAGTTGGGCTGCATGCAGGGGATGCAGGGCAGGCTGTTGATTTGCAGCACGCTGCCGGCTTTGCCATAAGGCCCGGTGTGGCGCGGGTTGGAGGGACCAAACAGGGCGATCAAGGGCCTGCCCAAAGCCGCGGCCACGTGCATCGGGCCGGTGTCATTGCTGATGACCAGCCGCCCGCGCCGCACCCATTCAATCATTTCCCACAACGAGGTTTGCCCCGCCAGATTGAGGCAGCGACCCGGATTGGCCCCGGCGATGGCCTCGCCCAGCGCTCTTTCATCGCCGCTGCCCAGGATGACGAATCGCCACGCGCCCATGCCGCGCATCAGCCTGGCCAATTCCACGAAATTCTCCACCGGCCAGCGCTTATTGTCCCAGCGCGCCCCCGGCAGCAACACGATGCACGGCCCGGCCCCGGCGTTCCATTTCTCTTCGATGCGCGCGGCGATCTCGGGCCGTTTGGGCAGCCATTCAAAATTCCAATGCACCGGCACCTCGAGCAAGGGGAGCACGGTCAGATAGCGGTCCACGGCGTGGGTGCCCGCGGCGGCGCGGGGCGGCGTCAAATCATAAAAGGCGCGCGCCCCTTCCCGGGAGCCTTCGCTGGTGTTGTCCAGGCCGATGGTCAGACCGGCGTCGGCCAGCCAGGCGAAAATGCCGCTGCGGGCCAGCCCCTGCAAATCAATCGCCCAGTCAAAGTGTTTGGCCCGTATGTGCTGGAGGCTGGCCAGCATCTCCGGCCAGCGGTGCGGCGCGGCCCAGCGCCTCCGGTCGAAGGCAATCACCCCGGCCAGGTCCCGGTCCTCCTCCAACAACGATTTTAACCTGCTGTCCAGCCACCAATAGATCTGGCTTTGGGGAAGATGCGCCTTGAGCAGCCGGAGCACGGGCAAGGCGTGGATGACATCGCCCAGCGAACTTGGTTTGAGGATGAGGATTTTCAAATCGCGGAAAGCGTTCCAGCCTCGGCCGCGGCGGCGAAACTATTTCCCCAGGGCCAGCCGATCCGCCAGACGCGCCGGCAGCCCCGCTTCCAGGATTTTCTTCTGCGCGGAGGCAATGTCGTATTCCAGCCGGCGCAATTCGATGGAGCCTTCGTCCATGTCGTAAATGACGTAGGCGGACTTTGGGTTGCCGTCGCGCGGCTGTCCGACCGCGCCGACGTTGATGAAGTATTTGCGGCCCACTTCGATCCGGAATTTCGAGTAGGTGCCGCCCTTGACCACGCTGTCGCGGATGAAGGCGACGGGCACATGGGTGTGGCCGAAGAAGCAGACGGGGGTGTTCTGGTAGGTGAAGCTGGCGGCGGCGGCGAGCTTGTCAAACACATAACCCCAGCGTTGCGGCCCGTCCAGGGTGGCGTGGACGATGGTGAAATTGGACACCAGCCGCAGATACTTCAATTCCCGCAGCCACTTCCGGTCGTCCTCCGTCAACTTGCCGCGGGTCCAGTTGCCGGCTTCCGCGGCGTTGGGGCTGAAGCCCTCCAGGGGGGTGTCGCTGGAGCAAAACTCGTCGTGGTTTCCCTTGACGCAGGGAATGTTCATGGCGCGCACCGTGTCCAGGCATTCCTTGGGATTGGCGTTGTAGCCCACCACGTCCCCAAGGCACGCCACATGGGTGCATTTCTGCTTTTCGATGTCCTGCAAAACCACTTGGAAGGCCTCCAAATTGGCGTGGATATCGGCTATGATTGCGTACTTCATTTTTCGCCTGTCCCTGTATTAATGCGTAATCTCAAAACTTCGAAATTCATTTCTTGCTTCCGTCCAATCCATCTGTTCCTGCCGAATGAAACGGCCCACTTCCGACACGCGCACCGCTTCGAGCAGGCCCTCCAACTCGTCCCGCACCCCCTCGGCGATCAACTCCACCCGGCCGTCCTCCAAATTGCGCACCGTGCCGGTGGCTTCATACCCGTTGACCAGGGTCCGGACCGAATATCGGAAACCCACTCCCTGCACCTGCCCGCCATAATATACTGTCACGCGTTCTCGTTTCATCTCCCGCTTAGTAGAACCTCAAGATTGAGCCACAAGACCGGCCTGGCGCGCAACTGAATTGTTGCGCGAAAGCGCTTGCGCCAGGAGGAACCCGTCCTATCCTCCCGGCATGAACTTCCTGGCCCGGCTGGTTTTTCCTCTTCTCCTTGCCTTGACGGCGAGGGCGCAAAACGAATTGCCGCCCATGCGGCGCCTCACCGCGACCAACACTCCGGCGCATCTGGCCGCAAAGCGGTTCCTGCGGGGCGCCAATATGGCCAATTACCTGGAGGTGCCGCCCGGCCAGAACTGGGCGGTGGCTCACACCGTCGCCGACCTCAAACTCATCCGCGCCGAAGGCTTCGACCACATCCGCCTGCCTGTGGCCTGGCAACATTACACCGGACCGGCGCCGGAGTTCAAATTGTCCGACGATATTTTTGCCAGGGCAGACCAAATGGTGACCAACGCGACCGCCCTGGGATTGAACGTAATGATTGACTTCCATAATTTCAACGAGTTCATGGCCGCTCCGGCCTCCAACACGCTCTGGTTCGAGGCGATCTGGCGGCAAGTGGCCGCGCATTACGCCACCGCTCCGGCCAGCGTCGCCTTCGAACTGTTGAACGAGCCGAACGGCGCGGCCAGCACCGTCCTTTTGAACCCGATTTTCGCCCAGACCATCCGGCTGATTCGCCAGACCAATCCCCATCGAACCATATTGGTCGGCCCGAGCCGGTGGAACTCTCCCGATGAACTGGCCAACCTCCGCCTGCCGGATGAGGACGACAACCTCATTGTCACCCTGCATTGTTACGATCCGATGTATTTCACCCATCAAGGCGCGAGCTGGGCCGGACCGGACAACAAAGTGACCGGCGTGGTTTTCCCGGGACCGCCGAAAGCGCCGCTGCAACCCGATCCAAGCCTGGGCCTGCACGCGTGGGTGCTGGACTGGTTTGGGCAGTACAACACCTTGCCGGCCGAGCGCAATCCTTCCAGCCCGATCGCCTTCGTCCCCAAGATTCAGAAGGCCAAGGCCTGGTCGGAGCAATTCGGGCGGCCGGTCCAGTTCGGCGAATTTGGCGCCTACACCAAGGCGGACCAGGAATCGCGGGCGCATTTTTACGCGGCCTTCCGGCAGGCGCTGGAGGCGGAGGGCATCGGCTGGACGATTTGGGATTGGAAATCGGGCTTCAATTACTGGGACCCGAAAACGGAGCAACCGCTGCCGGGGATGCGCGAGGCGCTGTTTCCCGCGGCGGCGGCCAAAGGCCAAAAATAGTTTGACTTGGGATGAGGCGCGAAGATGCGGAGGCAGACATGGCCCCCCCGGGGGGGCCGGAAGTGCAACCAGGTGGGATTAAGTGCAACTAACTGCAACCAGGTGCAACTGAGGTGGGATTTTTTGGCGGGATGGGAATGGGACATATAGGGCAGATAGGGCGAATAGGACGGGCAGGCAGGGGCAATGGCAGCCATCCGGCTGCCCGGCTGTGCGTTACGGCGCGCGGCACCGGCGCTGCTCCCAATCAGGCCCTGCTGTGGCTTTTTCCTGCTCACTATTGCATTATAGGCTTTAAGGTAATTTTGTCAAAGAATATTTTTAAAAAAAGAGGCATGTGTGCAGTTGTGTCTAAGGTATTGGCGGAAAAGGGCTTGCGTATCGGGGAGCGGAAGAGGGTCCAAGGAATGGCGCGACCGGTTACCCGGCGAACCTGCCGCGCCAAGCCGTTTCCCGCGTTGCGGCTTGCATAAGTTGGCCGTTTGTGACGTATTTGGCGGGGAGCATGATAAAAGATAACTCTGGCGGGCAATCAGGCTGCGACACTCCATCGCTTTGATGAAATTCGTGCGTAAGCCATTTCGGGTGGTGTTGGCGGTTGCGGCTTTTGTGCTGGCGGGGTGCGCGAGCCATCTGCCGGGGACCCGTGTTGTTTTCCCCAAGGCTTCCGTCAATGGACACCCGGCAAAGATGGACCTGGACACGGGTTCGTCTTCCACCGTGCTGTTTGCGGCGCGGGCGAAGCGGCTGGGTCTGAAGGCCGCCGACATGTCGGAGCCGACGGCGGTGACGTTTGACGGGCAGAGCTTCACGGCGCCCATTCCCATGTACCGCTTCCCGTGGCTCTACCGCCTTTTTTTCGTCATGAGGAAAGGGTCTGCACTGGACGGGCTGGTGGGCTGGCCCGAAATCCATGACAATATCCTGGTGTTCGACGCGGACGGGCGCACGGTTCGCAGGGTGGAAGAACTGCCGCCGGAAACCGCCGGATGGCTGAGATTTAGGTTGGTGCCGAACCGGTGGTTGTTGCTGGAAATACCGATGGCGGACGGCAAGACGGGCACGATGGAGGTGGATACCGGATCTCCTTTTGGCGTGGAAATGCCGCCCGGACAGTGGAAGGAATGGAGGGCGGCCCATCCCAAGGCGGCCGTGACTTCTCATCTGGGCGGGGTCCTTTCCTTTGGCATCCACCGGTGGCACATGGCCTGGGCGGACGAAATCCAACTAGGCTCGCTCTCTTTGAGCGATGTCGCGGTGCAAGACATGCCCGCCGGCCAAGGCGACTTTATCCACAACAGCGCCTCCGGCGCCAATGCCGTCTGGACGATTGGAATGTATGCGCTGCGGCGGATGGATTTGGTGGTGGATGGGAAGAACGGTTTTGCCTACGTGCATCCCAAACCACCGCCCGGGCCGCCGTATCCGGGGATCAAACGTCCGGGCGCCCGGAATGCGGCCCCCCATGCTCCTGACACGGGCGGGAATTGGACGGTGGCGGATGATGTGCGGTTGAGAGGCGAGGGCCTTTTCATTCTCTCGGGCGAGTATAAGTGCGGCAAGGGCGATTTGGCCGGCGCGCTCGCCGATTTCAACCGCGCCCTGGAAATCAACCCCAAGGAGACCGAGCCTTATACCCGGCGCGGTGTGATCCGGGAAATACAGGGCGACTTTGCAGAGGCCGTGTCTGACTATGACAAGGTCATTGAATTGAAACCCGATGGCTCAGATTGGGAGCGGCTGTATCGCCAGACTTTGTTGTGGCGGCTGGGCCGGGCGCCGGAAGATTTTGCAAAGGTTTTGGCCGGATGCAAGGAAGGTTGGACGAGAACCCTCGGCCAATTTCTGACGGGGAAGCTGGACGAGAAGGCGTTGCTCGCGGCGGCGGAAAAGAGCGACGGCGAGACGGTGCCCACGCAGAAAGCGCTGGCCTGTTATTACATCGGCATGATGCGCCTGAGCCAAGGCGACAAGGCGGGCGCCCGGGATTGGTTTCGGAAATGCCGGGCTGCCGGGATGAAGGGGGATGATGAATATTACTTTGCCGGCGCGGAGCTGGGGCGGCTGAACTGATGGTTCGGCCCCCCGGTTCATCAACCCATTACGATCTGGGCTGGATGATTTTATCCCTTCGGGATTTTCATTTCCCTCCGCCGCCGGAGCGGCGCTGGGCGCGGCGCTTGGCTTCGAGCAAGCGGCTGGAGGTGGAGGCGGCTTCGGGCGCGGGCTTTTTGCCGTCTGCCGACGGCGGCTCGCCTGCGGCCGGCCGGGTGGCGCCGGCGGCCTGCGGATCGTCGGCGGCGGTGAGGGTTTTTTCCGGCTGGAAGAGGTCCGGGTTGGGCGGAGCCTCCTGGGCCGGTTGCCGGGCGCGGACCTGGCCGCGCCGGTTGAGCAAAGCGGCCAGGGAATCGTCGGCCTCCTTGGGGCGCGGGAGACTTTTCCAGAAGAAAATCCAGCGCCGGAGCGTGGCGGTGGCCTTGAGCCATTGCTCCCAATCCAACTGGATGCGGCGCACGCCGACGTCGAAGGGAAAAAGCAGAATGGCCAG
>JBEKUQ010000145.1:0-6225 GCA_049514835.1 Verrucomicrobiota bacterium
AAACCCGGGACGGCATTGGCCGGACGACCAGCCGTCAACCCATGACCGCCGATGGGTGTTCCTTCTCCCAGGGGGAGAAGGTTAGGATGAGGGCGAGCCACGAAGAATTTTGTCTCACACCCCTCCCCCTCGCTCCGCTGCGCTTGACCTCGCCCCCAAAAACCGTTCTGCTATGGGTGGACATGGTATGAGTTCGCCCAAACCAACGTTGGATGACTTGCGCATCGAGCGAAGGCCCGAATCCGCCGGTGCGTCCAAGTCGTGGCTCGCCGTCGCCATTGTCATTCTGGCCGCGCTGGCGGGCGCGGCGATCTGGTGGCACGGGCGCACGGAAGCAGTTGAGGTGCGGATCGTTGCCGCCAAGGCCAGCGGCGGCGGCGGCAGCGGCGCGGAGCGCACCATTTTGAACGCCTCCGGCTATGTCACGGCGCGCCGCCAGGCGACCGTTTCCGCCAAGGTCACCGGCAAGGTGATTGAGGTGGACATTGAGGACGGATTGAAGGTCAAGGAAGGCCAGATTCTGGCCAAGCTGGATGATTCCAACATCCGCACCAGCTTGGAGGTGGCCCAGGCGCAATTGGATTCCACCCGCCTCACCCTGGAAGAAACCCGCGCCCAACTCAAACAGGCCGACCTGGCGTACCAACGCGCCATCGAGCTGACCAAACAAAAAGTCGCCTCGCAAGCCGACCTCGAAACCGCCGAATCCGACGCCATGACCCTCCGCGCGCGCATCAAACGCCAGGAGAAGGACGTCACCACCGCCGAACGCCAGATCGCCCTCTGGAACCAGCAAATCGAAGACATGATTATCCGCGCGCCCTTCGATGGCGTCGTCACCACCAAGAACGCCCAACCCGGCGAAATGATTTCCCCCATCTCCGCCGGCGGCGGCTTCACCCGCACCGGCATTGGCACCGTCGTGGACATGAATTCCCTCGAAATCGAGCTGGATGTCAACGAAAGCTACATCAACCGCGTCGAACCGGCCCAACCGGCCGAAGCCGCCCTCGACGCCTATCCCGACTGGAAAATCCCTTGCAAAGTCATCGCCATCATTCCCACCGCCGACCGCCAGAAAGCCACGGTCAAAGTGCGCGTGGGCTTCGACAAACTCGATCCGCGCATCCTCCCCGACATGGGCGTCAAAGTCGCCTTTCGCGAGACGGCCGACGCGCCCAAGGCGGTCACGCGCGCCGTCATCGTTCCCAAAAGCGCCCTGCAAAATCTGGACGGACAGGATATGATCTTCACCGTTGAAAAAGGCCGCGCCCAACGGCGCCAGGTCACCGTCAGCGAAGCCCAGGGCGATGATGCCGTCCTGAGCGCGGGCGTGGTCGCCGGCGAAAAAGTGATTGTCGAGGCCCCGGCCGGCCTGAAAGCCGGCGCGGCGGTGAAGGAAAAAATGCCATGAACGAAAATCCTACAAGCGACGGCGTCCTGGTCCGCGTCGAAGGCGTGGGAAAAACTTTCCACCGCGGCGCCGAAGACATCCATGTTTTGACGGACCTGAATTTGCAGGTTCCGGCCCGGGAATTCCTCGCCCTGATGGGCCCGTCGGGATCGGGCAAAAGCACCTTGCTCAATTTGATCGGCGGATTGGACCGCCCCAGCCAGGGGTCCGTCACGGTCGGCGGGGAGCGGATTGACCAGCTTTCCGACCGCGACCTGGCGCGCTGGCGGGCGCGCCACGTCGGTTTCATTTTTCAACTTTACAACCTCATGCCGGTGCTCAACGCCGAACGCAACGTGGAACTGCCCCTCCTCCTCACCCACCTTTCCAAGGCCCAGCGCGCCCAGCATGTCCAGACCGCCCTCGCCATTGTCGGCCTGGCCCATCGCGCCAAACATTTTCCCCGCACCCTTTCCGGCGGCGAGCAGCAACGCGTCGGCATCGCCCGCGCCATCGTCACCGACCCGACCCTCCTCCTCTGCGACGAGCCGACCGGCGACCTGGACCGCAAGGCGGGCGATGAAATCCTGGATTTGCTCCACGCGCTCAACCGGGAGCACGGCAAAACCATTGTCATGGTCACGCACGATCCCCACGCCTCCGCCCGCGCCGTGCGCACCGTCCACCTCGATAAAGGCCAGCTCTGGAGCGAAGCCCAACGGTGAAATTCCTTCCCCTCATCTGGAGCAATCTCAAGCGCCGCAAGTTGCGCGCGCTCCTGACCGTGCTTTCCGTGCTCGTGGCTTTTTTGCTCTTCGGCGCTCTTTCCTCCATCAAACAGGCCATGACCGGCGGCGTGCAGATGGCGGGGGCGGACCGCCTGGTCGTCCGCCACAAGGTGTCCATCATCCAGTTTCTGCCGGAGAGCTACAAAGCCCGCATGGAGCGAATCCCGGGTGTGGTTCTGGCCACGCATCAAACGTGGTTCGGCGGCATTTACCAGGACCCCAAGAATTTCTTCATGCAATGTCCCGTCGTGCCGGAGGAGTTTCTCGAGATTCATCCCGAGATTGTCGTTGCCCCGGAGCAGAAAAAGGCCTGGCTGCAAACCCGCACCGGCGCCGTCGTCGGCCGAAAAACGGCGGACCGGTTTCATTGGAAGATCGGGGATAAAGTGCCCATTCGGTCCACCATCTGGACGCAGGGAGACGGAAGCCGCGTCTGGGTGTTTGACATCGTGGGCATTTATGAAGGGAGGGACAAGGGGACGGACACCACCGCGCTGCTGTTCCGCTACGATTACTTCGAGGAAGCGCGCAGCAACGGCAAGGGATTGGTCGGCTGGTACACCATCCGCGTCAAAGACCCCGCCCGGGCGGCGGAAACGGCGAAACTGGTGGACATGGAATTTGAAAACTCCGACGCCGAAACCAAAACCGAGCCGGAAGGGGCCTTCCTGCAGGGGTGGGCGAACGCGATCGGCAACATCACCCTGATGGTCGCGGCGATTCTCGGCGCGGTGTTTTTCACCATCCTGCTGGTGACCGGCAACACCATGTCCCAGTCCGTGCGCGAACGCACCGGAGAGTTGGGCATGCTCAAGGCCATCGGCTTCACCAATGCCCAGGTCGTCGGGCTTATCCTCATCGAGTCGTGCCTGATCTCGATGCTGGGCGGAGGTCTGGGCCTGGGGCTGGCGTGGATGATCATCTCCCGCGGCGATCCCACCGGCGGCCTGCTGCCGCTGTTCTTTTTTCCGGTGCGCGATTTGCTCCTCGGCGCGCTCCTCAGCCTCGCGCTGGGTTTGGCCACCGGAATTTTTCCCGCGCGCCAGGCTCTGCGCCTGCGGGTGGCCGACGCCTTGCGCCGCATGTAACCCGCCCCGACCCATGAACTGGCTCTCGCAAATCGTCTCCCTCACCTGGTTCGGACTGCGGAACATCCCGCAGCGGCGCGGCGCGGTCGCGGCCACCGTGATCGGCATCGCGGGCGTCGTCGCCGTGCTGGTCAGCGTGCTTTCCATGGGGGCGGGCTTCCGGCAGGCCATGACCGTTTCCAGTGCGCCGGACACGGCCATCGTGCTGCGCAGCGGGGCCGACAGTGAAATGGTCAGCGGCTTTTCCCGCGAACAAACCCAGATCATCGCCGACTCGCCCGGCCTGGCGCGCAACGCCGCGGGGCCGCTCTCTTCCGCGGAATTGTTCGTCATCATCAACCTGCCCAAACGCTCGACCGGCACGGACGCCAATGTGCCCTTGCGCGGCGTGGAAGCCGCCGCCCTGCAAGTGCGCGACAACCTCCGGATTATCGAGGGCCGGATGTTTGACTGGGGCAAGGACGAGGTGATCGTCGGCAGCGGCGCGGCCCGGGAGTTCGCCGGCCTGGGCGTCGGCTCGATTATAAAAGTCGGGCGCTATCAATGGCCCGTGGTCGGATTGTTCTCGGCCAACGGCGCGGTTTGTGAGTCGGAAATCTGGACGGATGCCAAGGTGCTCCAGGCCGCCTACAATCGCGGCGATTCGTTCCAGTCCGTCCGCGCGCGACTGGCTTCCCCGGGCGCGTTTCAAGCGTTCAAAGACTCGCTCACCTCCAATCCGCAACTGACCGTCAAAGTCGCCCGGCAATCCGAGTTTTATGCCGAACAATCGGAAACCATGACGCGCCTGATTACGACGCTGGGCTTCTCCGTTGCTTTTCTCATGGCCTTGGGCGCGGTTTTCGGGGCCTTGAACACCATGTACAGTGCGGTCGCGGCGCGCACGCGGGAAATCGCCACGCTGCGGGCGTTGGGATTCGGCAGCGGCGCGGTGGTGGTCTCTTTGATGATCGAATCACTGTTCCTGGCCTTGGCCGGTGGCATGGTGGGCGGCATTCTGGCCTATGTTGCCTTCAATGGTTTTCACGCTTCCACCATGAACTGGCAGAGCTTCAGCCAGGTCGCCTTCGCCTTCCGCGTCACCCCGTCGCTGCTCCTGCGCGGCATGATCTGGGCGGCCGTCATCGGTTTGATTGGCGGCTTCTTCCCCGCCCTGCGCGCCGCCCGCCTCCCCATCGCCTCCGCCCTGCGCGAGCTGTAATGCGAATAATAAGAAATGGAAAAATATTTGACAGGATGAACAGGATTAAAAATGGATTCAGAGGAGAGGATTTGTACGGTTTGATTTACCAACGGAAAATTCGTTGAGAATTGTTCGGCGAATGCGCAAGCGCTTCTTAATCATCGCTGGTTTCGCCCTTGTGGCCATCGGCACAACCTACATTTGGGTCTGCTGGCCCCCGGGTCTTCCGTCAGGCAGTGTTCAGCTTATTGGTTACCAATCGCGGCAGGATTCAGTAGTTGCCACAGTTGTATTGACGAACACAGGAACGTCACCGTTGAGCTATCACGACACCAGCGAAGGTGTTCATTATAAGATAGTGGCGCGGGTTCGAGGCAAAGAAACCAATTGGAGTTCCGGTGGAGGTCCCGCTTCGATGGCTGGCCCGATAGTCGTTTGGCCGTCCCGAAGCGCGCGCATTCTTGTTGTTCTTCCGGTGGGTACGGAGACCTGGCACTGCAAGATTCCGGTTCAAGGAACGGGCGCGAGAATCAGAATGTTCGAGCACCTGGGAAAGTGGGGGATTTGGAATCGAGCATTTCATGTCTCGCAGTGGTTCATTCGCCTGTTTCCCATGAACGATTCGGACGAGCGAGAGATGCAAAGCGATACTTTTGCAGTTGCGGTAAAGGCAGCGAAATGAAGCGCTCGGCAACAAGAAGATGCGGTAAACTAAACTGGACATGTTGGCAAACCCAGGCTGGCGATATGGGAACAGGTTTTTTCCGGCGTCTCGTGCGGCACGGCGTGCCGGATGCCGCTTATGCTTTGAAATGGCTTTCGCTTGTTTTTCCCGACCGCATCTTGTAATTTGAAACAGTTATGCGAAAAAAGTCGGCGAACAAAAAGCGGGCCGAATACCCAGCCGAAACCAATGGCACTCGCTGGGCGGGTGAAGCCCGGCGGATGGCTGCCAAGCTCACGTCGGCGGAGGAGGCCGCGCATTTTGCCCGTGCGATGGTGAAGATCTATAACAATCCTGTCAATAATCCGGCTTCGCTGACGACTTGACGGCTTTTTTCCGGCGTTTCGTGCAGCACGGCGCGCCAACTGCGGGCCAGCCCGGCGGCCACATTTTCCGGGCGGTCGTCCAGATACAAAATCGCCCCGCCCCGGCAGCCGGTTTGCCGCTCCACCACTTCGTAAATCTTCGCATCCGGTTTCATCGCGCCCTGCTCGCAGGAAAGCACATAGCCGTCGAAATTGGAAAAAAACGGGAAGCGGGCGCGGATGTGGCGCTCGGCCAGCTCGTTGGTGTTGGAAAAAATCCACGTCCGCACCCCGGCGGCGCGCAAGGCGGCGTGCAGCGCCGTCATCGGCTTGATCTCGGTGAAAATGTCCGCGAAGGCCCGGCCGAACTCCTCCAAGCCTCCGTCGTACCCCGACGCCGCGCGCACGCCTTCGTAAAACTGCGCCGTGTTGATCGCGCCGGTTTCGTATTGACACAACAGCGGCGAGGTGCAAAGCAACCGCTGCATTTCCCCGTCCGTCAGGCGGGTCCGCCGCAGGATCCGCCGCGAGGCGATGCTGTAATCATAGTCCACCAGGACTTTTCCCAGATCAAAGGCCACGACAGAAGGACGGCTCATGTTGACAGGTTGGATTCAAGGAGTCAGATCGCGACGGCCCTCCAGCGCGCGGCCGAGGGTGATTTCGTCGGCGAATTCCAGGCCGCTCCCGGCCGGCAGGCCGTAGGCGAGGCGCGAAATCCGGGCGCCCTTGCCCGCCAGGCGT
>JBEKUQ010000146.1:0-6195 GCA_049514835.1 Verrucomicrobiota bacterium
TGGTCATTGAAATTGGTTATTGGCAATTGAAAACCACTTCCCCGACCGCTCAATTACCAATGACAAATTGAAACCTCTGCAAAACGCCTGTAGCGGCGGTCTATGACCGCCGCCATGCCGTTGTTTCCCCTAGTTTGCGGCGGTGATAGACCGCCGCTACAATCGTGGCAGCGCGTTTTGCAGAGGTCTCAAATTGTCATTTTTCAATTCTCAATTGCCTGCAAAGGCGCGCTTCCAAACGCCACTTCGATCCTGTTTGACTTGCGCCTCAATACTCGAAGTTGTTTTTGCACCGGCCCTAAAGGGCGGTTTGGTGGATGGGGTCAGCGGCGCCACCAACTTTTGCCGGGGTCGGTTTGGCCGGCTTGGCGGACCTGGCCGATGAGCAACTGGCTGCGGGCGGCCTCCAAGGCCATGCGAAAGTCGTCGTAGGATTCGAAGCGTTCTGAGGGATGCTTGGCCATGGCGCAGAGGAGGGCGTGGCTGGTCAATTCGGTGATGTCCGGCGCAACGAGGTTGGGAGGGGTGAGGGCGGTATGGACATGAGCCGACACCACTTCATCCACGCTGCCTTCGAAAGGGACGTGGCCGGTCAGGGCGTGGTAGAGGGTGCCGCCGAGGCTGTACATGTCGGAGTGAAAGTCTTCCCCCTTGCGTTCAAGTTTTTCCGGGGCGACGTAATAGACGGTCCCCCAGATGTGCTCTTCCCAGGTGTCGTCTTCGGCGGCGCGGACGAGGCCGAAATCAATGAGCTTGGGTTCGCCTTCGGTGTTGAAAAGGATGTTGCCGGGTTTGATGTCGCGATGGAGGAGTTTGTGCTGGAGGGCGGTGGCGAGGGCGGAGCACATTTTGATGCCGACATCCAGGACATCCAGTTCGGGGACGCGGCCGGCGGCCTCGATGCGGCTGTCGAGGCTGCCCTGGTCGGCCAATTCCATGACGAGGTAGGGCTGGCCGTCGAATTCATCGAAGCTGTAAATATGAATGATGTTGGTGTGGTTGAGGGAGGCGCTGGCGCGGGCTTCGCGATAGAAGCCCTTGAGGATGGCGGGGTCGGCGGCCATTTCGCGCTTCATCATTTTGAGGGCGACCTGGCGCTGGAGTTTGACATCCTGGGCGGTGTAAACGGTGCCCATGCCGCCGGAAGCGATGATGGTCTGGAGTTGGAAGTTGCGGAGCATGACGGGCAGCATGACGGGGTGCTCGCATTTGCTGCACGGCGTCGTGGCAAAAGGGGCAAGGTCCGCCGGAATAAACGACCTGGATTTGCATCGGCCGCAAGTGACCATTTTCAGGGGTTTGCTTGCGCCGCTCTTTCCTATACTCACGATTTCAGCATAGCACGGGTTGGGCGGCGGACAAGAAGTTTGCGTGGGACACGGTTTGGGGTTCCGCTCTTAGTCTCAAGCCTGCTCTTAATCTCCCTCGTGTGTTTGAGGATTACTGCCAAGGCCGCAGGATAGACGAGAAAGGAGTGCGCCCGTCCTCGGGCGCAGCAAGCCCGGACGGCCCGGACGCAACCGAGGTTTCCAAGGCTCATTTGCTCTATCACGTTGCTGCGCCCGGGGACGGGCGCACTCCGTCTTTGTAGTGTATCCCACCGTCTCCTCAGTAAGATTAAGATTGGGATTAAGATTAAGAGGAAGCCCGCTCAGGGCATTTTGATGTCGAGTTTGCTGCGTTCGAGGGTGGCGCCTTCATCCAGGGCGAGTTGTTCGAGGGCGATGTTGTAGTCGGCCAAGGCGCGGATTTCGGCGGAGCGGGCGGTGGTGAGGCTGCTCTGAAGCTGGAGGACTTCAAAACTGGTGGTGGAACCGGCCTGCAAGCGGACTTGCCCGGCGCGGAGGGCGTCTTCGGCGTATTCGCGCGCCTTGCGGGTGGCGTCCACGCGGAGCAAATCGGAGCGGACGGTTTTGACGTCGTTGTCCACGGCGACGACGATGGTGGTTTCGACTTTTTTGAGTTGGAGGAGAGTTTGCTCGAGGGTGGCCTTGGCGGATTTGTAGGCGTTGCGGGCGCCGGTGTTTTGGAGGGGGATGGTGAGGGCCAGGCCGTAGGAATAGGCGGGATCGGTGCCCTGGCGGATGGTGTCCAAAGTTGGGCCGAACAAGGCGCCGACGGAATTAAAGCCATAGCTGCCCTTGAGATCGAGTTCGGGGTAGAGCTGGTTTTTGGTGTATTTGATGGCGAGGTGCTGTTTTTCGATGGTGATTTTGGCCTGGAGCATTTCGGGGCGGGATTCGATGGCGCGGCGCAGGCAATCGGCGAGGTCGGGATTTTCCGGGACGGCGAGCAAGGATTCGGCGGGGACGGGGGTGACGTCGCGCCATTCGTCATAGTGAAGGGCGAGAAGGGATTTCAAGGTGTTTTCCTGGACGGCTTGAGCCAATTGGGCGGCGAGAAGATCGGACTGGCTGCTGGCGGCCTGGGATTCGGCCTGTCTTTGGTCGAGAGGGGCCAGGGCGCCGAGGCGGACTTTCTCGGTGTTTTGGTCCACCAATTGCTGGGCGAGGGCGACGGCGGCGCGTTGCACGGCGACATTTTGACGCGCGGCGATGAGGTTGTAATAAGCGGTCTTGACGGCGTTGACGGAGTTCTCCATCTGGAGGCGCAGGGCGAGTTGATCGGTGCGCAGCAATTTGCGGGAGAGTTGGATTTGATAGCGGGTGTTGTCAATCCAGGAATTCTTCAAGAGGGGCTGGGACACGGTGAGGTTGGGAGTGGCGTTGTATTGGCTGAAGGGAGTGGTTTGCTGGCTCAAAGGGGCGGTCAAGTCGTAGGTCAAACCGGAGGGGAGGGTGCCGGCCAGGCTTGGGGTGTAGTTGTTGACGATGGTAGTGTAGGGAGGAAAAATGAAACCGAGATAGAATTGACCTGGCTGGGTGTTCAACGTCCTGGAAAGGTTGAAGGAAAAGGCCGGGTCGTAGGCGGAGAACAGGCCGTTCAGGGCGAATTGGTCCTGGATGGGGGTGTAATGGGTGATGAGGATGTCGAGGTTGTTGGTCAGCGCCATTTGCACGACGTCGTCCACGGTAATGAGGCGGGTCTTGCCCTGCTCGTCGGGTGGCGACGGCGCGTTTTGTTGGGCGCGGGCGGAGGAGGAGGGGCAGACCAGAAGGGCGGCCAGGGCCAGGGCGGGGAGCGCGCGCCAGAAGGTATTGGAGAATGCCGGGATGGGGTTGGGTGTCATGGCTTTGGTTTGGTTGAGGTTCAGGCTATTCGTAGCGCAAGGAATCAATGGGATCCAGATTGGCCGCCTTGTGGGCCGGGTACGTGCCGAAGATAATGCCGACCAGCGAACAAATGCCCAGTCCAATCAAGGCCCAATCCATGGGGAGGACGGGGGCCAGCTTCATCAACTTGGCGGCGAGGTTGCCGCCGGCGATGCCCAGGCCGACGCCGATGAGGCCGCCGACTTCGCAGAGCATGATGGCTTCGAGGATGAATTGGGCCATGATGTTGCGTTTTTTGGCGCCGATGGCGCGGCGGATGCCGATCTCGCGCGTCCGCTCGGTGACGGAGACGAGCATGATGTTCATGATGCCGATGCCGGCGGCGAGCAGGGCGATGGAACTGATGAGGCTGACGCCCAGGCGGACTTTGAAGGTGAAGGAGCGGATCTGGCCCATGACGGAATCGTTGGAGAAGATTTCGAAATCATCCTCCTGGCCGGGGGGGACCTTGCGCAAAATGCGCATGATGCCGCGCACCTGGTCCACGGTGTCGTCGTAGTCGGCCTGGCTGGGGGCCTGCACGAGGATGCTGATGTCAATCCATTGTTTTTTCCAATAGCGGGTCAAGCCGGTGGTGATGGGGATGATGGCGAAATTGTCCTGGCGACCGCCGGACATGCTGCCCTTGGGTTCGAGAACGCCGACCACCGTATATTTGATTCCGTTGTAGTTGACTTCCTCGCCGAGGGCGGCGCAGTGGGGGAACAAGGAGTCGGCCAGGCTGTTGCCCAGCACACAGACATCGCGCTGGCTGTCCACGTCGGAGTCGAGCAAGGCGCGGCCGTCCTGCACGATCCAGTTTTGGGCGGGAAAGCTGCCGGGGGTGTCGCCGGTGACGTAAACGTTGGGGGGGCCTTTGGCATAGCGGGAGGACATGGGGGCGTTGTCCATGCTCTCTTCCAGGCCGATGCTGCGGGGGAGGTTGGCGCGGCTGATGAGGGCGAGGCCCTGCTGCAGGGAAATTCTTTTGCGGCGGGCGTAGCGCTGCCAGCCGGCCGGGCCGTCGAATTGGACGCTGGGCCACCTGGAGACGACGAAAGTGTCGCCGCCCAATTGGGCCATGTTTTTCTCAATGTCCTTTTGCATGGCGCGCATGGTGGTCATGACGACGATGATGGAGAAGACGCCGACCATGACGCCGAGGAGGGTGAGGGCGGAGCGGAGCTTGTGCGCGACCAGGGCGCCCATGGCCATGAGAAAACTTTCCTTGACCTCGGCCGCCAGAATTATCGGAAAGGTGAAAAGGGAATGGCGACTGGTGGAAGGGGAATGGGGAATGTCGGGATCATTTTTCATCGTTCACCATTGGCTATTCGTTGCGCAGGGCTTCGACGGGGTCCATGCGGGCGGCGCGCCAGGCGGGGAGGAAACCGGAAACCACGCCTGTCAATAATGAGACCAAGAGGGCCAGGGCGGTGACGGGGAGGGAGAGGGAGGCGGGAAAGAATCTGGACATGAGCAGGGTCAGGCAGAAGGCGATGCCCAGGCCGGCCAGGCCGCCGAGGAGGCAGATGCTGGCGGCCTCGATGAGGAACTGGAGCAGGATGGTGCGGCGCTTGGCGCCGATGGCTTTGCGCACGCCGATCTCGCGGGTGCGCTCCGCGACCGAGACAAACATAATGTTCATGATGCCGATGCCGCCGACGAACAAGGAAAGGCCGGTCACGGCCAGCCCGACCGCGGCGATGGTGCCGGCGACACGGTTGAACATCTTGACCACGGTCTCCTGCGTGTTGATGGCGAAATCGTCGGGGTCGCCCGGGGCGACGTGGCGGATTTTGCGGAGCAGGCCGCGCAATTCCTCCCGGGCATCCTCCAGATGGGAAAGGTCAGTTGCCTTGACCTGGATTTCGAAGTCCGGGTCGCGCCAGTAGCCGATGAGAAACTGCTGGATGGGGAGGACGACCTGGTTGTCCATGCTTTCCAGGCCGAGGAAGCTGCCGCGCTTCTGGAGGACGCCGACGACCTCGAGCCAGCGCGGACCGATCCTGATTTTTTTGCCGAGGGGGGATTCCTTGATGAACAGATTGGTGGAGACGTCGTTGCCGATGACGCAGACGGGACGTCCGCCGCCGGTGTCGTTGGCGGTCAAGAAGCGGCCTTGGTCCACGCCCAGGCCGGCGGTCTGGAGGAACTGCTCGGTCGTGCCAATGATGGTGACCCGGCCGGTGCTGCGGTTTTGGTATCGGACCGGGCGGCCCATGTAAACGACCGGAGCCACGGCGGCGGCGAGGGTCATCTGCCGTTCCACGGCCTTGACCTGATCGCGCGAGACGATGCGCCTTTTGTATTCTTTGAGCCATTCGTCCTCGCTGTTGATGAACCAGTCCATGCGATCGGCGAAGAGCACGTCGGCGCCCATGGTGGACATGCTCTGGCGGAAGGAGCGGTTCAGGCCGTCAATGGCCGCGCCCATCAAAGTGACACTGACGATGCCGATGATGATGCCCAGGGTGGTCAGACCGGCCCGCAGTTTGTTGGCGCGGATGGCGTCCCAGGCGATGAGCAGGCCTTCCTTGAGTTCGATGAGAAAATTCACGCCCCCGCTCCTGGTTTGCGGACGGCATCGTCGCTCGCGATGAGGCCGTCCCTGATGCGGATGACGCGGTGGGCGTGGCGGGCGACGTCCTCCTCGTGGGTGACGACGAAGATGGTGTGGCCCTTGTTGGAGAGCACCTTGAGCAAGGCCATGATTTCCTCGCCGGTTTTGGAATCCAGGTTGCCGGTCGGTTCATCGGCCAGGACGATGGAGGGCCCGTTGACCAAGGCGCGGGCGATGGCGACGCGCTGGCGCTGGCCGCCGGACATTTCGTTGGGGCGATGATGGATGCGGTCGGCCAGGCCAACGCTGGCCAGGACTTCGCGGGCCTTGCGGAGGCGCTCGCCGGCCTCCAGTCCCGTGTTGTTGAGAGGCTACTCGACTTTGAGCAGGGCTTCGTCGCGCGGAAACAGGTTTTATGTT
>JBEKUQ010000147.1:0-6158 GCA_049514835.1 Verrucomicrobiota bacterium
CCCGCGAGGCTCGTGCCCGCCATGCGCCGTGAGCGGGTAAAATCCCGGCGCTCCGATGCGGACACGAGCCCACCCCAATTGCTTGCAACCGGCCTTTCATCATTGCAAAAACCTCTTCTTTACGATGGAGGGCGGCCGGATTTGTTCCAAAAAAAAGGCTGCATTTTTTTTGGCAACCTGTAGAATTGTGGAAACCAGGCTCTGCTGCGCTGAGAATGATATTTGTCGGAACCTTTTTTAGGCTCGTTGCTCTTAATCACATAGCGTTGTATGCCAGGCCCCGATTTTGAAACGGTGGTGGCTGGATATTATGAACCACTCTACCGGTTCGCCATCAGTTTGACGCGCTCGGAGGCGGACGCCTGCGACCTGACCCAGCAAACCTTTTATATGTGGGCGACCAAAGGCCATCAGTTACGCGATCCGTCGAAAGTCAAATCCTGGCTCTACACGACGATGCATCGGGCCTTTCTGGAATCGCGCCGCAGCGTCACCCGCTTCCCGCATATCGAATTGACGGAAACCAATGTCGAGCTGCCGGTGATCCTGCCGGAGACGGCGCGGCAATTGGACGCGGCGCAGGCGCTGGAGGACTTGAGCCAGGTGGACGACCTGTACCGCGGGCCGGTGGCGCTCTTTTATCTGGAGGATTGCTCCTACCAGGAAATCGCCGGTATTCTGGACGTGCCCATCGGCACGGTGAAATCCCGGCTGGCCCGCGGCCTGGCGCAACTCAAGCAGATTTTCGCCGGACACCATTTAGCGCAAAAACCGCCGGGAGGCCGCCATGAGTAGCGACGAGGCCAAAGAAACGCTGGCCTTGTTCAGGCCCGGCACGGCTGACGAACTGGATCCGTCCTTCCAGCAGGCGCGCCAGTTCGCCAAAACCGACCCGAAGCTGGCCGGGTGGTTCGAGCAACATTGCCAGGCCTATCTTGCCCTGCGCGGCAAATTTCAAGCCATCCCGATCCCGCCGGACTTGCAGGAGCGCATCCTCGCCGAGGGAAGAATCCGGCGGCCATTTTTCCAAAGGAACTGGGGGCCGCTGCTGGCCGTGGCCGCCGTGGTGGCGCTGCTCATTGGCATCGAGACGGGCTTCTGGCCGATCCACGGCGCGGCCGACCGGTACTCGGCCTATCGCAAACGCATGACCGAAACGGCGCTGCGCAGATACACCATGGATTTCACCGCGCCGAACGTGGGGCCCATCCGTGAATTCCTGCGCCAGAAAAATGCCCCCGCCGATTTCTCGCTGCCGCCCGGACTCAACTCCGCCGCGGTCGCGGGCTGCGTGGTTTGCACCTGGCAAGGCGGTCCCGTGGCCATGCTCTGTTTCAAATCCGGCCGGCCGCTGGCCCGCGGCGACCAAAGCGATCTGTGGCTGTTTGTGACCGAGCGAAAAACTGTGACCAACCCCCCTGCACCGGGGCCGCCGGTGTTTGCCCGCGTCAACAAGGCGACCACGGCGAGTTGGTCGGACGACCGGCAGACCTACCTCCTCGCGGCGGTGGGGGACGAAACCTTTTTGCGCAGATATTTGCCATGAGGGTTGGGGGGCGTTTCGCTTCTTTTCGGCAAGATGAGACCTCTGCAAAATGCGCTTTCAGCGGCGGTCATAGACCGCCGCTACAGGGGTTTTGCAGAGTCTCAAGGTGTGTTGGCGAAGGGATGCCTTAAGATGTCGGGCAACCCGATTGGGAATTGGTCATTGAGAATTTGTTATTGGTGATTGGTCAACAGAGGACGTTGGCTACCTGGTTTGCGGCGCATTTCACATTTTGGGTTGTCCTCTTAATCTTAAACTCGAACTGATTCTGTCATTCGTTTGGATTAAGATTAAGATTAGGATTAAGATTAAGAAAGCGGCATTGATGAGCAAAGAACGTGAAATGCACCCTCCGGTTTGGGGCCGGCATTCGGTTGCTTGCCTTATTGACTGATCCGCCTACGCTGTGGCGCATGAAAACGAATATGCGATCCGCGATTTTTGCCCTTTGCTGTGTCACTCTCATGCCACTGCTGCCCCCGGGCAGCGCCCGGGCGCAAGCGCCGGGGGCGCCGCCGACGGACTTTGAGGCGCGGGCCAGGAAGATCGTGGCCCAGATGACGCTGGAGGAGAAGATCGCCCAGTTGCACGGCATCCGGGATTCGGCCAACTACCGGGTGGTGCCGGGCCTGGCGCGGTTGGGGATTCCCGCGCTGACGGTGGCCAACGGGCCGGCGGGCGTCGGCCCGGCCGGACCGGGACACGAAGGCAAGGCGACGGCGCTGCCGGCGCCCATCGCGCTGGCCGCGACCTGGGACATCGAGGCCGCGCGCCTGCATGGGGACGTGGCCGGCGCCGAAGCCGTGCTGCTGGGCAACGTGCTGCTGGAGTCGCCGGACATCAACATCGCCCGCACGCCGCACAATGGGCGCACCTTTGAAAGTTTCGGGGAGGATCCGTTTCTTTCCGGGCGGCTGGCGGCGGCCTACGTGCAGGGGATTCAAAGCCACCCGGTCATCGCCAACGTCAAGCATTACGCCGGAAACAACCAGGAGCAGGGCCGGATGAACGTCAACGATATTATTGACGAACGCACCCTGCGCGAGTTGTATTTGCCGGCCTTCGAGGCGGCGATCGTGGAAGGCGGCTGCGCTTCGCTGATGGGCGCCTATAACAAGGTCAACGGCGCCTACTGTTGCGAAAACGACGTCCTGCTCAACCAGATTCTGAAGGGAGATTGGAAATTCGCCGGATTCGTGACCTCGGACTTCGGGGCGGTGCATAGCACGGTGCCGTCGGCCAAAGCCGGGCTGGACCTGGAAATGCCGACCGGCCGATATTTTGATCAGGCGCTGAAAACGGCGGTGACGGCGGGGGAAGTTCCCGAGGCGATGTTGGACGAAAAGCTGGCGCGGCGCTTTAGAACGATGATGAGCCGGGGGGTGTGGGACCAGCCGCCGGGGCGTGGGCCGATCCCGCCGGAAAACGCCGCGCTAGCCATGAAGCTGGGCGCGGAAGGGATCGTGCTGTTGAAAAATGCCGGCGGCCAGCTTCCGCTCCAGGCGGGCGCCATCCATTCACTGGCCGTCATCGGCCCCTTCGCCGCCCATGCCATGACCGGCGGGGGCGGCAGTTCGCATGTCAACCCGATCCTCACGGTGGATCCGGTCGCCGGGCTTCATCAATTCGCCGGGAATGAAGTCAAGATCAGCGAAGAGGACGGCACCAAGGTGGCGGCGGCCGTGGCGGCCGCCAAGGCGGCCGACGCCGCCATCCTGATGCTGGGCGACCGCCAGACCGAAGGAAGAGACCACCCGATCGCGTTGAGCGCGGATCAGAATGCGCTGGCGGCGGCGGTGCTGGCGGCCAATCCGCACACCATCGTGGTGCTGAAGAGCGGCGGGCCGGTGCTGCTGCCGTGGGCCGACCAGGCGCCGGCGATTTTGGAAGCGTGGTATCCCGGAGAGGAGGATGGAGCGGCCGTGGCGGCGGTGCTGTTTGGCGCGGTCAACCCGTCGGGCAAACTGCCGATTACCTTTCCCAAACAGGACGCGGATTTGCCGCTGCAAAGCGCGGAGCAATATCCCGGCGTGCAAAATGCGGCGCAGTACTCGGAGGGACTGCTGGTGGGCTACCGCTGGTACGATGCCCGGAAAATTGAACCGCTGTTTGCCTTTGGCCACGGCCTCTCCTACACCACGTTCAGCTACGCGAATCTGAAAGTGGCGGCGCCGACCCCGGCCGGGAGCGTGACGGTGGAATTTGACCTGGCCAATTCCGGCCGCCGCGCCGGGGCGGAAGTGGCCCAACTTTATCTCGGGTTGCCCTCGCTGCCCAACGTGGCGCAGCCGCCGCGTCAATTAAAAGGATTCCGCCGGGTGGAGCTGGCGGGCGGCCAATCGGCGCATGTGGCCATGACGCTGGAGGCCCGCGCGCTGTCGTATTGGGATGCGGCGTCGCACGGGTGGAAAGTGGCGCCCGGTTCCTACACCGTCTGGGTGGGGTCCTCGTCGCGCGATCTGCGCTTAAACCAAACGTTCGAGGTTAAATGAGCGGCCGGCGGGGAATGGCGGGAATCCAATAAATTGCACTTCTCATTTGACGTTTCAGCATAAGGTGTTATACTGATGCTCAGACGACTTACATCACATGAGTGCCCGAAAAACCACCTCCAACCATCTGCTCGCCTTTGCCCCGGCCCCCACCCAATGCCTGACCTTGCCCGCCGAGGCGGTGCGAGTGCGCAAAAACGGCATCGAATTCCGCAGCCGGGAACCGTTCCAGCCGTGGACGGAAATGACCCTCAGCTTGCAGAGGCCGGGCGGGAGCAATAAAATCAACTGCACCGGCGTCATCGTCGCCTGCGATGGCAATCCCTATCAGGGTTACACCATTTCCATGCTCTTCACCAACCTGTCCCGCCAGTCCCAGGCCCGGTTGCTTTCCTATTCCTGACCCGCTTTATTCCGCGCTGGCTTTTGTCCCGGCCACCCGCTAACCTGCGGGCATGGATACTTTCCGTAAGATACTTTCCACCGCTGTAGAAGGCGGGGCGTCGGACGTCCACCTGAAAATCGGCTGTCCCATCGTCTTTCGCATCAACCGGCGGCTGGTGGTGGTGGATGGCCCTTACCCGACCGAGGCATGGATGGATACGGTGGTGGAAAGCATCCTGCCGCGGCATCACAAGGCGCACATCGAAGAATTGCGCGAAGTGGATTTTTCCTATTATATGGCCGGGGTGGGGCGTTTCCGCACGAACTGCTTCCACCAGCGCGGGCAGTATTGTCTGGCCTTGCGCTACGTGAAAACGCAGGTGCCGTCCTTCGAGGAACTGGGCCTGCTGCCCCAATTGCGGCAAATCGCGGAAAGCCCGCGCGGGATAGTGCTGCTGGCCGGTTCGACCGGTTGCGGCAAATCCACCACCCTGGCGGCCATGGTGGAACACATCAACGCCAACAGCCGCAAGCACATCATCACGCTGGAGGACCCCATCGAATACGTTTTTGAAGACAATCAATCGGTGATTGAACAGCGCGAAATCGGCCTGGACACGCTCACTTTCGAGGAAGGGCTCAAACACGTCCTGCGGCAGGACCCGGACGTGATCATGATCGGCGAAATGCGCGACGCCACCAGCTTCACCGCGGCCATGGCGGCGGCGGACACCGGGCACCTGGTCCTTTCCACCTTGCACACGACCAACGCCTCCCAGTCGGTCAGCCGCATACTCGACTTCTTCAAGGCGGACGAACGGGACCAGATCCGGCGCCAGATCGCCGGCACCCTTCAGGCGGTGGTCTGCCAGCGCATGGTTCCGACCATCGCCGGCGGGATGACTCCGGCCCAGGAAATCATGATCAACTCCGGCACGGTGCGCAAACTGATCGAGGAAAACCGGCTGGAGCGGCTGGCCGCGGCCATCGAAACCGGGAGCGAGGAAGGCATGCTCAACTTCAACCAGTCGCTCTTCAACCTGGTCAAGGACGGCGAGGTCAGCCAGCAGGACGCGCTGGCCAAGGCGACCAACTCCCAGGCGCTGGAAATGAATTTTCAGGGCATATTCTTGACAGAAGGCAAGCGCATCCTCGGCTGAGGAGCGGCCAAGAATCTAGTTGACGCCGCTCATCAACCGCTTGATCGGCTTGGCCAGCAAGAGCACCACCACGCCCGTCCCGCCCGCCGTCAGGACAATTTGAAAGAAGCCCCAGGGCAGGCCCTTGACCTGCGTCGGGTCAAACGAGCCGGCGATCCGGCCGGCGATCAGATTGCCCAGCGACGTCCCCAAAAACCAGATTCCCATCATCTGGCCGACCAGCCGTTTGGGCGCCAGCTTGGTCACCGAACTCAGCCCGACCGGACTGACACACAACTCCCCGAAGGTATGCAGCAGATACATCACGATCAGCCAGGCCGGCAGCACCTTGTCCCCGTGAACCACAAAAGTGGCGGCCCACGCGATCACCCCGAAGCCCGCCGCCAGCAGGAGCAACCCCGAGCCAAATTTCACTGGCAGCGAAGGTTCCAGCTTGCGCCGGGCCAGCGCCAGCCACACCGCCGCCATCACCGGAGCCAGCACGATCACACAAAACGGTCCCAACGACTGAAAGGTGGCCGCCGGAATCTCATGGCCGAAAAAGATCCGTTGCGTGTGGTCTTCCGCGAAAACGTT
>JBEKUQ010000148.1:0-6127 GCA_049514835.1 Verrucomicrobiota bacterium
CGAACTCGACCAGAAGTTCCAAACGGAAGGGTTGCCCAGGCTCTGAGCGCTCCATTCTTGGCCGGCTGGTTGAGCATGGCCTTCGCCAGAGCAATGCCTCCGTGGAAATATCCGCCCACTCCACCCTTCACCTTGAAACACGCGCAGCCGTTTTACTCCCCATAAACTCCCCATGACCATTTTACCGTGGGTCTGCCGACAGACACCGTTATAGATTTATTCACCTCGGAAGAGGTCTGTTTTCCGAGGGGAAAAAAAGCTGTAGGTGACTTCGGATCAGAAGGTTGCAGGTTCAAGTCTTGCCGGATGCGCCACTTAAGGACCCCTTTAAATCCAGGTCAGGCGGCCCCGCCCCCGGTTCAAAGTTGCGTGAAGGAGCGGGCGGATGCATTATGTTCTGCGCCCAAACCAAATGACACCAGCAGTTGCATGAGCGTCGAGTTGCATTTCAATCAAAAGCACACGCGGGTTGCGCCCGGGCCGTCGCTTTTCGACTGTGCCGAATCGCTCGGCATCAAAGTCCCCACTTCCTGCCGCAAGCAGGGCAAGTGCAAGGAATGCTTGGTGGAAATCACCGGGGGGATGGAGTTCGTTTCGCCCAAAGGACCGGAGGAAAAGCATCTCCGGGATAACTTCCGCCTCTCCTGCCGCTGCCGCCTCGTCAAGGATGGCGGCGCGGTTCGATGCCACACCCTGCGACGGGGTGACATGCACATCGAACGCCACGCCCTGCAACTTCCGACCAGCGGCCAAAAGTTGCCACTCAATCCCGCCGTCACCCGCGACGGTGACCGCATTCTCCTGGACGGAATCGAAATTGATCGCGGCCGCGGACCGATTCATGGGTTGGCCATGGACCTGGGAACCACCACTGTCGTCCTCCGCCTTTTAAACTTGGAAACCGGCGAAATCGTGGCGGACGCATCCTTCGAAAATCCGCAGCGCTTCGGCGGCTCCGATGTGATGTCGCGCATTCATTACGACACAGAGGACGGCAGCAAATTGCTGCAGCGCACTCTGGCCGGGTACATCACCCATGCCATCGAGGACTTTCCGGTGGACCCGAAATCCATTTACGAAATGGTCGTCGCCGCCAATTCCACCATGCGCGATCTTTTCTTTCGTCTGAATGTCTATTCCATCGGGCAAAGCCCCTATCAATCCATCACCGAGTTGGAAATGGCGGAAGGCCGCCGGACCACGACCAGTCTGGCCGCGCCCGCCGGGCGGCTGTTGCTGCCAATTCATCCCAAGGCGCGCGTTTATGGGTTGCCCGTCATTAGCGGCCATGTCGGCGCTGACGCCGCCGCCTGTCTGCTGGCGGTGGACTTGGCCAACGAAGAACGCCTGGTGGCGCTCATGGACATCGGCACCAATACGGAACTGATTCTCGGCAACAGGCACAAGATCCTGGCGGCCTCCTGTCCCGCGGGTCCGGCTTTCGAAGGCGGCAAAATCTCCTGCGGCATGCCCGCTCTGCCGGGAGCCATTGAAAAAGTGGCGATTGACCCGGACGGCGCGATGCGGGCACAAGTCGTCGGGGGCGGCGCGGCGGAAGGAATTTGCGGTTCGGGGCTGATAGACCTCTTGAGCGAACTGCTCCGGACCGGGCGCATGAACTCCCTGGGACGTTTTGAGAATGGCAGGGAACCGTTTGTGCTGGAGGTCCCAAGCGACCGTCCGATTTGCTTCACGGAGGGGGACGTCAACGAACTGGCCCAGGCCAAGGGAGCCAACACGGCCGGGCTGCACGTTTTATTCGACAGATACGGAATTGGCTTCGACGACCTCGCCGTTTTTTACCTGGCCGGCGGTTTTGGCCGGCATCTCAGCGTGGCGGCCTCCAAACGCATCGGGCTTATACCCGACCTTGAGGAGGCAAAAATCCTGCGCGTGGGCAACGCCTCAATCGAAGGCGCCTGCCTGGCCCTGTTGTCGCTCGCCAAACGCGCGGAGTTGGAGAAGATGGTCAGACGGGTTACCCATTGCCGGCTGGAAACGCACCCTGACTTTTTCCATTACTTTGTGGAGGGGTGTCAATTCAACCCGATCTCCTCAATGGCGGCGCCAAGCCCGCCCGTCTTGAATACGATTTGACATGCTGGATCTGTTCGACACACACCCGGACTGCAACGTGCAGGAAGCCGAATACAAACGCCTGCTGGGCTATCCGGTGCGTTATCCTTTGCAGGGGCGCGCCCGCGAAATCGCGGAGGCAATCCGGCAGTGGTATGCGGAACACGGCCGGCCCTGGATTTACGCGCGCCAGGCGGAAGCGCTGGAACTGTCCGGCAGCCAGATCAGAATCAACGGCTCGGCCTTTTCCTCCCCGCCGCTCCGCGAGCAATTCAACACGGCGCAAGTTCACAGCGCCCTGCTGCTGGCCGTGAGCGCCGGCCCGGAATGCGAAGAAAAAGCGCGCACGCTCTGGCAGGAAGGAAAGCCGGACGAGTATTTCTTCATGGAAGTTTTCGGCTCGGCGGTGGTGGAGCATCTGGCCGCCGTCGCCAACGGCCGCCTCTGCGCCTGGGCGGACCAACAAGGGATGGTGGCGCTGCCCCATTACAGTCCGGGGTATTCGGGGTGGGATGTCTGCGATCAAACCAAATTGTGGGACCTTATCCGCCAGAAGGCGGACGGCAGACTGGCCGGTCAACTCGACGTGTTGGACACCGGCATGCTCCGGCCCAAAAAGTCTCTTCTGGCGGTGGTCGGCCTCACGCGGCATTTGGACAAGGTGCGATCCTCCGCAAAGCTGGTGCCGTGCGAAAACTGCTCCTTGCCGGGCTGCCAGTACCGGCGCGCGCCCTACGCCCATTTTCCGCCGCAAATTGAGGATGTTCTCCGGCTCCAGCCCGGCGGTGATGAAGAGGCCTCCGCGCCCAACGGCAACGCCCCGGCGTTGAACCATCACCCAAGGTATTCCATCAATGGCCGAGCCTTGCGCAAATGGTCCCAGGAGCGGCTGCAATTAAAATCCTTGCACGACGGTTCCGTCGAGGCCCGCTTCCGCTACGAAGGCACCACTTGCTCAAACCTGGGCCGCCGGCTTGAATTCGACTACCTTGTGCTCCTGGCGCCGGGCCGCGACCACCATAAAATCCTGGCGGCATCTTGCGCCCCGGCTCCCGGCGACACCGGCCACACCTGTCAATGCGAATATCTCAAGGACGCCGCCGCCTTGATGCGCGCCATCGCTGACGAAAAACCGCTGTTGGGCCGCCCGCTCAACGAGGTCCTGGCCTGGGAGCGCGCCTACAGCCCGTCGGGCTGCTACTGCGACGCAGACCGGCGCTTCCATAAATGGGGCCTGGTCCTCGAGGTGATTCATTACGCCCTGCTGGAGCGCGAGAAAGAAGCCGGCAATCCTCGGGAGCCGGCCGGGGTTTTGGAATAAACAATCCATCCATTATGACCAAATTGTGCAGCATTGACACGACGGCGATTCAAAAACTCCCGCCCGCTTTCCAGGAAAAATCCGGCATTGGCGTGCATTACACCGACGCTTTCATCAAACCCATGAACACCAAACTGGCTGACGGCACGCGCGTTTCCTGCAAGCGCAAAGGCTTGAAGATAACCCTCGTGGTCGGCGCAAAAAAAGGGGAAGGGCTGATGCGCCGCCTCGACGTCAGCCGGGACCCGGTGGTGATGTTAAACGCCGCCTTGCAGGAGGCCGCCAAGGCCGCCGGGGTCGGGTTGCAAATCACCGACACCGAAATCCTGGTCGCCCCCTGAGCCGCCTCCATGCGGAAGAGAACCGCGGATCAACCAAGTGAGCATCTTTCAAACCACTTGTCCCGGCGTGCGAAAAATCCAGCCGTCAGGGAAACTTCGCCTCCAACTCATTCTTGACAGCGGCGGCGACCTCGGCGGGCGTGCCCGGACGCTCGGCTTCTTCGCCCCAGCGCAGGTGCGCCATATAGGAGTCGGCCTGGATCAATCCTTGTTTCTGCGCCGAGAGGTCAATGCGTTCGGCAAATCGGTTGTCGAGATTGAGCTTGATTTCATCGGAGTCATCCCAGGCTTTCACCTGCGATGGGATGTCCTGCCAGTAGAGCACTTGATATTTCGATTTGGCGCCGGGCGGACGCGCCGCCTGCGCTTCGGCGCGCGCGGCCATGACCGGGGCCGGCGATTCCATTTTGTTTTTACGGGCTGGCGCGGCCCCTTTGCCGACAAAATAGAGAAACAGGTCCACCGCGCTGGAAGCGTCCGCCCCGTAGCCGTCGGCGCCGATTTCGTCCGCATACATCTGGCTGATGGGCGCGCCGCCAATCGCCATTTTGATGTGGCCCAGGCCTTTGGCCTCAAAGCCGTCAATCACCACCTTCATATATGTCATCGTCGTGGTCAGCAACGCGCTCATGCCGATGATGTCCGGTTGGTGCCGTTCGGCGGCGGCGAGGAATTTCTCGATGCTCTGATCCACCCCGATGTCATGCACCTGGAAACCGGCGCCCTCGGCCATCATGCAGACCAGATTCTTTCCGATGTCATGCAAATCGCCGCGCACCGTTCCCATGACCAGGGTTCCCGCGGAAGTGCTGGTGGGGCCGCGCGTGGCCAGAAGGGGCTTCAGCACGGCCATGCCGGCTTTCATGGCGCGGGCCGCGATCAGCACTTCGGGCACGTAAAGTACATTATACTTGAAATCCTCCCCCACCACGCTCATGCCCGCGATCAGCCCTTCGGTCAGAATTTCCTGCGCGCTGCGGCCCTCGGCCAGGGCCTCCCGCGTCATTTGTTCGACCTCTTTGGCCTTGCCCTCGTAAATGCACTGATTGATCAAAGCGTAGTCCGGCATGGGGTGCTTTCTTTTCCGAACGGGTCAGCGTTTGGAATTAAATTCCTCCAAAGCTCGAAGCATCGCCTGGATGTTCTCGCGCGGCATGCCCGGACTCGTCCCGCCGCCGACGGAAAGCACGATCCCCTCCCCACCGCTTTTTTCCAGAACGTCCAGGGTGGCCGCGCGCACCTCCTCGGGCGTGCCGCGCACTCCCACTTCCAGCGGGTTCACATTTCCCATCAGGCACATGCGGTCGCCGACGCGGGCCTTCACTTCCGCGTAATCGGTTTGCTTTCCCCAGTTCAACATGTTGAACCCGGCCCCGGGCAGATGATCCAGACAGGCCCCGATTTCCGCGTCGTTGTGGTAGAGCTTCACCCAGTCCTTGGGAAAGGCGTCGCAGATTCTTTTCAGGCGGGGATGCGCGAATTCCAGGTAGTGCTCCTCGTTCACAAACCCGACAATGTCGTCCAAAATGAAAATGCCCTCCACCGTGTCGCCCATCGCTTTTTGCTGGGCCTTGAGCCAGTCAATGATCAGATTGGTGCAAAGGTCCAGCAGTTTGTGCGCCCACTCCGGTTTTTCCACCAGATCAATCATGAAATCCGTCGTGCTGCGGACGAAGCCGGCCGTACACATCGGGCCGCGCGAAGTGACCAGGGGCAGGATCTCGCCGGTGTCCAGGATGCGCTGCCGCTGCATGCGGATGCGGTGCAGGGTCATGGCCATGAAGGCGTCGTTTTCCACCTCGTATTCCGGAAACTTTTCCATGTCCTCGATCTGAAACAGGGTGTGGTATTCGCTGGGGGTGTTGTCCTGCCAGAACTTGATCTTGGCGCCCAGCGCCGACGGCTCCGCCGCCATGCCGTATTCCATCCACCAGGAAGGGACAAAGATAATGTCGGGGAATTCCCGGTGAATTTTCAAGTGCGACTGGAACCACAATTCCGGGTCGAGATAAAAATCCATGTGCTTCACGCCCAGATAACCGGGAATCCACGGACTGTCCACGATCAGGGCCATCGGCACCTTGTCCAACTTTTCCAGGCGCGCGGCCCGTTTGAATATGTCCCATTGTTCAGGTCTCATAACATTTTACTGGCAAAGGCGTGGCTGTGACGACGGACATTTTCGCGCTTCCGGGCCTTCCCATTTCAAGCAGAAAACGCCGGCCCGCAGGATTGTCCATTCAAATCATAACATGCTCCATGCGTTGGAGAGAGCACCGGCCGGATGGAGAATGTCATGCTTGCTCATACTATGGCCACAGTGTTTTGCAGCAAGCCGATTCCGGTGATTTCGATGCCGATCCCGTCGCCGGGTTGCAAGGTGAAATTG
>JBEKUQ010000149.1:0-6122 GCA_049514835.1 Verrucomicrobiota bacterium
TTCAATGGGCCGTTGCACGGCATTTTCCAGCGCCGCCAGCGCCTGCTGCCGTTTCACCCGCGCCTCCAGGCGGCCCTCTTCGGCCACGGCATATTCCAGCCGGGCGTTCAACAAATCCAGCGGGGCGGCGGCGCCCGCGCTGACCTGTCCGGCGATGGCGTCACGGGACCGGGCCTGGGTGGCGGCCAGGTCCTGGAGCAGGGCCAAGCTTTTTTCCGTGGCGCGAAAACTTTCCACCGCGCCGTCAATCTCCGCCAGCACCCTGGCTTGCAAGGCGCTGAAACGGGCGGCCGACTCCGCGCGCCGGGCCGCGGCCTCCGCGATGGGGCCTTGATTGCGGTTCAGCACGGGCAATTCGGCCGACAGCCCCAGAGTCCACATATTATCGCCCTGATCGAACTGGTAGGCCGGCCCGATATGAACGTCGGGATATTGCTTGGCGATTTCCAACTGGAGGGCCGACTGCGCCGCCGCGTAATCGGCCAGCGCCGCCAGCACGTCCGCGCGGCCCAGCATCGCTTCATGCCGGATTTCGTCCGAGGTCAGATTGGCCGCGCCGGGGTTGTCGGGAAAATCCATGGCCAATTCCACCGCGTCCAGCGCCCGCACCGGCACGCCGATGGATTGCGCCAAATGCGCCCGGGCGTCGGCGGCGTCGCGCTGGGCGTCCGCCACGTCAAGCTGGGTTTTTTGCAAGGCGATCCGAAACGCCACCGCCTCGACGCCGGCCAGCGCGCCCGCCTGAATTTGCTGGTCCAGCAGCGCCAGGATTTGCCGCTGGATGGAAATCTGGTCTTGCAGGAGCGCCTGGCGCTGGCGCGCCGCGGAAAAATCCAGCAAGGCCTGGCGCACTTTCCCCCGCACCTGCCAGGCGGTCGCGGCGATGTTCAGCCGCGCCGACTCGGACAATTGCCGCGCCTGGGCGATGCGATGGCCCCGTTTGCCCGCCGTTTCCAGCGGCACATCCAGGCTCACGGTGGGCAGCCAGGGGGTCAGTCCGTACTGGGCGTTGACGTGGCTGAAATTGTAAGCGGGATCCACACTGAGAGTCGGATTGGGCCGGCCGCCGGCCGTTTGGATCGCGGCCCGGGCCACGGCCCACTCGGCGCGTGCGACCTCCAGATCAGGATGATAATAGAAGGCCGCGAGGGTGAACATTTCCATGTCCCAGGCGCGCGGCAGCCCGCCGGCGGCGGCGCGGGGCAGGTTCTTTTCCAGGAAATTTCGCAGGCCGGGATCCTCCAGCGTGCGGCCCTCCAATGCGGAGGCCGTCTGCGCGGGGGAGACCGGCTTTGGCTCGAAGTGAGCGCAGCCGCACGCCAGTCCGCCCCAGAGCAGCGCCAGGCAAAATCTAGGCATCGAAGTCAACGAAGACGGCAGCTTAGGGCTTTAGCATTTCGTACACCAGCACTTTGAAGTTGTTGGGCGGCCCGTTCCTCTGGCCGACGGAGAGATAGATCTTGTGGGTCTTTGGGTCAACCGTCATGGTGCGCGCGCCTTTCTCGGTCTTCAGCGTTTGCACCACCGTCAGTTTGTCCGGCGAATCTTCATGGGCGATGGTCGTCTCCCCGGCCCCGCCGCACGAGGCAAACGCCAGTTGTGTCCCCGGATCAAACGCGTTGGCATCCACCCCCGCGCCGATCGGCACCGACGCGATGACTTTGCCGTTCGAGCTGTCCATCATCACCATCTTGTTGTTGCCGCCGCAGCCGATGAACAGCCGGTGATGCGCCGTGTCAATCGCCATCCCCGACGGCTCCTCGCCTCCGGTGATCGGCCAGGTCGCCACCACGCCATGCGTCTTGGTATCAATCACCACCACCGCGTTCTTGTCTTCCAGGTTGTTGTAAACGCGGCCCGCCGCCGGATCGGCCGTGCCAAATTCCGGCTTGCCCCCCAGCGGAACGGTCGCCACCACTTTGGCCTCCTTCACGTTGATGACCGTGGCCGAGGCGCTGCCGCCGTTGAACAAATAAACTTCGTGCTGGCCCGGCTCATACAGCATCCCGTCCGGATTCCTCTCCGTGTCCAGCTTGGTGATCGTTTCCAGCGTTTTCAGGTCCACCACGCTCGCCTTGTTCTCCCCGCCGTTGCTCGCCACGCCCCGTCCCAGGTCCGGCGCCGGCGCAAACCCATGCACCCGCGGCGTGTCGGCGATCTTGCCCGCCACCGTGTCCTTGTCAATATCAATGACCACCACCTCCGTGCCGTGGCTCACATAAAGCCGCCGGCCCGCCTCATCCACCGACAGGTAATCCCAACTGCTCGCCCCGCCCACGGGAATCTCCTTCAACAAATGGTAAGACCCCTCCGCCGCGCGCAGCGACGCCGGCGCGATCAAGGCCATTCCGAGGGTCAATAAAGTGAAAAACGGGTCTTTTTTCATAAGCATGTTCCTGGATTTTGTTTCCTTTCGCGCGGAAAAATGCGGGCGGCGCGGCACGACTTCAAGGCCCGATTGATTACAGTTTTGTCATCTGAGAATCCCCTTCTTTGGCCCCGCCCCTTGCGCTACACTCTGCTCATGCGCGTTTTGGTTGTGGAAGACGAACGGAAAACGGCCTCCTTCATCCGCTCGGCCCTCGAGGCCGAACATATCGCCGTGGACCTCTGCCATTCCGGCCCCGAGGCCCTGGCCGCCGCCATGGGCGTCTCCTTCGACGCCATCGTTCTCGACATCATGCTGCCGGGGCAGGACGGCCTGAGCGTGCTGCGCCAATTGCGCCAGCGCCGCAACCACACCCCGGTCCTGCTCCTCTCCGCCCGCGGGGAAGTCAACGACCGCGTGGAAGGATTGAACATCGGCGCCGATGACTACCTGGCCAAACCGTTCGTCCTGGCGGAATTGGTGGCGCGGTTGCGCGCCCTGGTCCGCCGCGGCAACGAACCCAAGCCCCAGCTCCTCCGCGTGGCCGACCTCACCCTGGACACCGCCACGCGCCAGGCCCGGCGCGGCCAAACGACCTTCGACCTCGCCGCCCGCGAATACCGCCTGCTGGAATTCCTCATGCGCTCGGCCGGGCGGGTGTGCGGGCGCATGACCATTCTGGAGAAGGTGTGGGATTACAATTTCGATCCCGGCACAAATATAGTTGACGTTTACGTCCGCCGCCTGCGCGAGAAGATTGACGCCGACTTCGAGCGCAAACTCCTCCACACCGTGCGCGGCGCCGGCTATGTCTTGAAAGGCGATTAGCCAACCGGCAACCGTGAACCGCACCTTATGACCATCCGCGGCCGCCTCACTTTTTGGTACGCCGCCCTTATGTTCGCCTCCTTGCTGGCCATGGGCCTGCTCTCCTACCGGCACTTCATCGCCATCCCGGCCCACCGCGCCCAGCGCGGGCGGATGTCCGCCGAGGATGTGGCCGACCAGGCCATGGACTTCCGCGAAATCCGCGAGATCCTCTTGTGGAGCGGCGCGCCCGCCCTGCTGCTCGCGCTGGGGGGCGGCTGGTGGCTCACCCGCAAGGCGCTCGCCCCCGTCGCCGCCCTGACCCAGGCCGCCGGGCGCATCAATGAACGCAGCTTGCGCGGGCAATTGCCCCGCTCCGGCAACGGCGACGAACTGGACCGCCTGACCGAAGTTTTCAACGGCATGACCGCCCGCCTCGACGGCTCTTTCCAGCGCGTGCGCGAATTCACCCTCCACGCCTCCCACGAGCTGAAAACCCCGCTCACCATCCTCCGCGGCGAGTTGGAAGTCGCCCTGCGCGAGGAAAAAATCGGCGCGCCGCCCCAGCCCGCCCGCCTCTTGAGCCAGATTGACGAGATTGACCGGCTCACCAAAATCGTGGATGGGCTCACCCTCCTGACCAAGGCCGATGCCGGCCAGGTCGCCCTCCAGCTCGAACCGGTGCAGTTCGACGAACTGGTGCGCGAATGCTTCGCCGACGCCAACATCCTGGCCCAGCCCGCCGGCGTCAAGGTCAGCCTGTCCGACTGCGAGGAAACCCGCCTCCAGGGCGACCGCCACCGCTTGCGCCAACTGCTCCTGAATCTGGCGGACAACGCAGTCAAATATAATCATCCCGGCGGCGCCGTCGCCATCTCCCTCAGGCGCGACGGCGCCGCCGCCCAGTTGCGCATGGCCAACACCGGCGCCGGTCTGGCCCGCGAACTCCAGCCCCGCGTCTTCGAGCGCTTCTTTCGCGGCGATGCCAGCCATAACCGCGCCGTGGACGGCTGCGGCCTGGGCTTGAGCATCGCCCAATGGATTGTCCACGCCCACGGCGGCGCCATCCAATTCGACTCCGAGCCGGGCCGGCTCACCACCGTCACCGTCCGCCTCCCCCTGCATGTCGCCTGTTGAGAGTCAACCAAACGGTATGGCGAGACTCCGTCGAGCCGTGATTTCTTCCGAAGAATTGAGTCAGGGCTCGACGGAGTCTCGCCCTGCCGTGGTGGATGGCCCCCTATCGTTTGCCACAGGAGCCGCGGGCTGAATAGGCACGCTGATTGTTTTGGCGCTTTTTGATCCAAGCTATTGGAAGCAGCCACCATGACAAACAGATTGGGTCGGGGCAGTTGCCCTCCATTTATCATTTATGATTTATCATTTCCGGCAACCACACTTGACCGAAAAGCTTTTGCCGGTAGCCTGAATCCATGCCCGTTTTCGCAGACAATAACACCAGGAAGATGTCCTCCAACTTGCGCCATTTCATCGCGCTGGCGTTGGTCGCGGCGGGGTGCGCGCATCAGCCACCGCCTTCCGCCAGCTCCACGATTCCGCCCAGGCCGCCGCAAGCCGTGCCCGCGCCCGATCTCGCCGGGACGCCACCCGCTCCCCCGCCGGCAATCCGTTCCAATCTCCCGACAATTTTTATCTCCGGCGATTCCACCGCCGCCAGGGGCCGGGGCGAAGTCCAGCAGGGCTGGGGCGTGCCGTTCGCCGATTATTTCGACTTGACAAAAGTCGGCATCATCAATGACGCCCGCGGCGGACGCAGCAGCCGCACCTTTGTCACGGAAGGTTTGTGGGACGCCTTGCTCGCCCAAGTGAAGGCTGGCGACATTGTGTTGATTCAGTTCGGCATCAATGACGCCGGGGCGATCAACGACGCCACGCGCGCCCGCGGTTCGATTCCCGGTCTCGGCGCGGAGACGCAGGAGATTGACAATCTGCTCACCAAAAAACACGAAGTCGTCCACACCTACGGCTGGTATTTGCGCAAAATGATCGCGGACACCAAAGCCAAAGGGGCCGCTCCCATTGTGCTCGGGCTGACCATCCGCAACATCTGGAAGGACGGCAAGGTGGAGCGCTCCTATGGCCGCTACAGCCAGTGGGCGGCCGACACCGCCAAAGCCGCCGGGGCGCCGTTTCTCGATGTCCCCGACCTCGTGGCCGACAGATTCGAGGCGATGGGCGAGGGGCAGGTGAAGGCCATCTATATTCAGGACCACACCCACTTCAACGCCGCCGGAGCCGACCTTCACGCCGCCACCGTGGTCTCCGCGCTCAAGGGACTCAATCCAAATCCGGTGCGCGAATTTCTCTCCGCCAAAGGCCGGGCCGTCCCGGCCGACCGCATCGCCCGGCTGAATCTGCCGCGCCCGGCCCACCCCGCCCTGCCCACCCTTTTTCTCATCGGCGATTCCACCGTGCGCAACGGCGAGGGCGATGGCCGCAACCAGGGCGAGTGGGGCTGGGGCGATTTTCTCGCCTCGAAATTCGACACCAACAAGATCAACATCGTCAACCAGGCCATCGGCGGCCTGAGCAGCCGCACTTATCTGACCCAGGGCCACTGGGACCGCGTGCTGGCCATGATGAAAAAGGGCGACTTCGTCATGATGCAGTTCGGCCACAACGACGCCGGCGCGGTCAACGACACCTCCCGCGCCCGCGCCTCCCTCCGCGGCATCGGCGAGGAAACGCAGGAAATTGACAACCTCCTCACCCGCCGCCACGAGGTCGTCCACACCTACGGCTGGTATCTGCGCAAATTTATGCGTGACGCCCGCGCCGCCGGAGTCACGCCCCTGGTCTGTTCCCTCATCCCGCGCCAAACCTGGCGCGACGGCAAAATCGTCCGCAACAAGAACGATTACGCCGGTTGGGCCGGCCAGGCCGCCCAGGCCGCGGGCGCGCCCTTCCTTGACATCAACGAGATCAT
>JBEKUQ010000150.1:0-6119 GCA_049514835.1 Verrucomicrobiota bacterium
GGCCTGGACCTCCGCGCCGTCGAAAAATGGCTCGGCCCACACTTAAACTACGAACCGGCTTGACTTTGCCTGTCCATGCAGTCATCCCCGCTCTCCCCGCCAATCTGGCCGCCGCCGCCCTGGCGCTGGCCGCCGCGTTCTGGTTGTCGCGCTCCCCCGCCTTCAAACGCACGGCCTTGATTTGCCGGAAGTGCAATCGCGTCACCGTCAACGGCGGCCAGACCCATTGCGAATGCGGCGGCGCCTTCTCCCTGCTGCGCGAAATGAAATGGGTGGAAGGCCCTCCCGGCCCTGAACCGCGGCCGCCTCATTTCTCCCTGGCCAACCCGGCCGACGCCGGTTAGCCGCCGCCCGCCTTGTTCTGATTTCCGCGCCGCTGCACTTTCCTCAATTCCGCTCGTGTCAAACGCGGGCGGTCGTGTTACGCTTCCCTCCATGAGCTTGGACGATACACAAAGAAAACAAGTCGCCGCCTGGATTGCCGAAGGGCTGAAAATCGCCGACATCCAAAAACTGATGGAAACCCAATGGGGTTTGCGCCAGACCTATCTCGAGGTCCGGCTGTTGGTGGACGATCTCAAACTGGTTCCCAAAGACCCGCCTCCTCCGCCGCCGCCTCCCGCGTCTCCCGCCCCGGCCGCCGCAAAAACCGCCGGCGATTTCCCCGCGCGCGATCTGCCCCCCGGCAAAGTCCGCGTCACCGTTGACCAAATCACCCGGGCCGGCGCGATGATCAGCGGCAAGGTCAAATTCAGCGACAACAAAAGCGCCGATTGGTACCTGGACCAATTGGGCCGGCTCGGACTGGCTCCGGCGGACAAGGGTTACAAACCCTCCGCCGCCGACCTGCAGGAATTCCAACTCGCCGTCCAAAGCGAACTGGAGCGGATGGCGTAGGCGGAAGTTCAGAATGCAGAATGCAAAAAGGTTTCCGGACATTATCAGTGGAGTGCCGCAAGGAAGACCTGGCGTCGTTCGTTTCCCTCCCCATCCATGAATTGCGTGGTCCTTTATCAGGCCCAAAGGCGGTCAGTTAGTGACGCTTGCGCACCGAAATAACTTGGCAATATCGGGGATAGGGTGGAAATTCAAACCAACGAATTGAGCATATATGGCTGCTTTAACTTTAGATCGCGTCCTGACCGAAGCCGAGGCGTTGCCGGCGGACGAGCAGGAAATGCTCGAAAATCTGTTGCGCCAGCGGCGTATCGAAACGTGGCGGCAAGAAACGGCGGAGGAGGCCCGGAGCGCCAGGAAAGCTTTTCGCTCCGGCAAACTGAAAAGCCTGCCGGTTGAAACCCTCATCGCCAGATTGCGCAGAAGCAAGTGAGCCATGGGCGAGCTTGTTTCCACGACCCATAGGGAATCAACATCGGTTCGCATGAGCAAGTCTATTGAGGCCGTGCGGCAGTCGTTTTTCGGTTGACTCCATTGCCGCCGCAGGAATAGGCTCCACCCATAGCTCGAAAGGCGCGCATTCCAAATCCGGGCGCGGTCTGCCTTGTCATGAATCGCGGCGGCCGGCGCCATTTAGCGTGGCTCCAGCGGCAGCACAAGCGCGGTTGTCCCGCCGTGGCTTTTCGCCAGCCAGACCAGGAAATATGAAACTTCATTAACTGACGTTTAAGGATGCTGGAAAACTCGTTCTTAAACCAGCGTGACAAAAGTGAATATTCAATTTTCTCCGAAAGAGAGCGATCTCCTCGATTTTAGGGAGTTTTGCCTGACTCAAACCGACGAGGGACGCATTATCTCTCGATTGGCGCGATTGAGCTTCACCCTTATGATATTGGTCGGATCCCTACTGTGCGGACTGCTTTCCCCTAAATACAAGATATGGGTAGCTGCTTGGTCTTTTGTTCTTGCCAATGTAGTCGATATGAAATTCCGGTTTAGCCAGAAATGGATTGATCGCTATTTGGACGTGGACGTCTCAAAAATAGAGGGCAGCACCTTTACGCTTATGGTGGAGCCAGGTGCAGTCCGCTTGCAACACAACGGCCAGATTGTGGGATCGGACTTGCGCGGCGCAACTGTGCAAGAATTCAAAGGTATCTTGGTTTTGCACCAAAAAGTTTTGGTCTTAATACCTACCAGCGCGTTTAAGGATGAAACCACAAAAGCTGAATTCTTGAAGGCAATATAGCAGGGGCCAGTTAATGAGGTTGTGAGTTGGTTGGATTGCGCGCGCAGTGGTTTCGCCCATGGAATGTCTTTGCTTCGCCGACTTTGGGTGGTTCAGGGCCGGAACGGCTCTGCCACTGCAAAATATAAATTAGAATTCCAGCCTCACGTCCGCCAACCGCGCCGCCACTTCGCGCAACACGCGCTCCTCTTCCGCCTGGTCTTTGGCCACGAACGTCACGCTGAAACGCAGGCACGCCCCGGCCTCGTCCCACGGCACGGTCGAAATCTGCTTCTCCATGATGAGCCATTGCGAAACCTCCCCGGCATCCTTGAATTCCAGACGCCGCCCATCGCTTCCCACCGCCGCCTTGGGCGCCGGCACATAAAGAAAAAACGAGCCTTTCGGTTTCACCGCCTTGAAGCCGGATTTTTTCAGGACTTCCACCAAACCGCTCATGCGCCGGGAGTATTTGGCCGCAATTCTTTCCGTGATTTCCGGATGGTCAAAACAATAGGCCGCCGCGTGTTGGATCGCCAGGAATTGGCCCGAATCGGTGTTGTCCTTCACGTCCCCGTAGGCGCGCACCAGCAATTCGTTGCCCGCGACAAATCCGCAGCGCCACCCCGTCATGTTGAAACTCTTGCTCGCCGAATGCAGTTCCACCCCCACTTCCTTTGCCCCCGGCGTGGCCAGAAAACTCAGCGGCCAGCCTTCGAAGACAAGCGCCGCGTAAGCCGCGTCGTGAATCACCGCCAGCCCGTGCTTCCTCGCCAGCGCCACCGCTTCGCCGAAAAACTCCGGCGTCGCGCTCGCCCCGGTCGGGTTGTTCGGATAATTCAGCACCAGCACCTTGGCCTGGCCCAGCACCTCGGATGGAATGGAGCCCAGATCGGGCAAAAAATGTCGCGCCGCGGTCAGCGGCAGATTGTGGACCCGGCCCCCGTAGTATCTCGCGTGAACCCCAAAAACCGGATAGCCGGGCGTCGTCATCAAAACCACATCGCCGGGATTGATCAGCGCGGCGGGCAGGATGGAGAGCGCCGCCTTGCTCCCGATGGAGTGCATCACCTCGGTTTCGGGATTGATGCCGCGCACGCCGCAGACTCTTTCCAAATACCGCGCCGCGGCTTCCTTCAAAACGCTGTCCCCATTGTCCGCGTAGCCCCGGTTCTCGGGGCGGCGCGCTTCCTCGCCCAGTTTCGCCACCGCTTCCGGACACGCCATTTCATCCGGTTCGCCCACGCCCAGATCAATGATTTCCGCGCCGGGATGGGCGGCGAGCGCGGCGCGTTTGGCCCGTTTGATTCTTTCAAATTTATAAATCTCCGTGCCTTTGCCGTAATTCTTCCCGCCGATCCGCTCGGCCAGCAAGTTCTGAAGGTAAGACTCAATCATGGGCGTCTCACTCCTTCTTCCTGAACCCGGGCGGGAGATTCGATTTGGGCGGTGCCGGCGCCAAGGGCGCCTGTGCCTCCTTCGCGGGCGGCGCCGGGGCTTGCTCCTCGCTGGCGGCAATCATCGCATCCAAATCAAACACCTCTGCCGTGCTCCCGCCATGTCCCGCGGCGGGTTCCTCGGGCTCGGCGGCGGGTGCGGCCTCCAGGTCGTCCAGCTCGGGCAACCCAAGATTGCGGCGCGCTTTCCTGGCCGCGCTCGTTCTGGGATAGTCCCTGGCGATGCGCTGCAACAGCGCCTTCACTTCGTCCTGGCGGCCCAGGCGGGAGTAAAGGTTGCAAAGATGGATCGCGCCCCAGCCCCAGCGCTCGGCGGGCAGCCTTTTCTTGAGCACTTCCTCGTATTCCAACGAGGCCGCCAAATCATTCTGCAAGTCCTTCTCGTAAATCTCGGCGATGCGAAACGCCACGTACTGCTCCCGCGGGTGCTTCTTCAGATACTCCCGCATCATTTCAATCGCTTCCAGCGGCTTGCCGTTCACCCAGGTTTGTTCGGCGCGCTCGTATTCGGGATCGCGCATCCCTTCGCCCCGATCGTCGAATAAATAATCCACCGCCCGCGCCCCGAAGAACTGGGTCAGGTCGTAGGCAATCAACACCCCCAAACCCACCAGCGCGCCCACAAAGGCCGCCAGATAACTGACCGACCGGCCCCCTTGGGCCGCGTTCGGGGCCAGAACGCCTGCGGCGGCGTTGAACGCCGCCGCCGCCGCCGCGTTGCTCGCCCCCAAGTTGGTCGCGGCCGCGGCCGGCGGGACGGGCAATGGGACGACATTGGAACCGCTGGCCTCGTTGGTCGCAACCATATTGTTCGTGGCTGGGTTGGCGACCACCGGCGGCGAAGGCCCGGGGACAGCCGGGTTGCTTTGGCCGGTGGCGGGGTTGGTCGCAAGTTCCGGCCCGGCATTAGTGGCGGGGCTGCCGCCGGTCTGGCCAATTTTCGTGTAGCTGAAATAGAATTCCCGGCCAAACCAAATGGCCAGGGCAATCAGCGCCACGTAGGCGGCTACTTTCAATTTCACTATCATTCAATCATCGGACCAGCCCAACCCACAGCGCGCCCCCCAAAAAACTCTGCGCGAAAAGCGTCTCATTCCGGGGCCGGCTTTTTATGAGATGGCTTCAATTTTCTTGGCGGATATATTACAATATGTCCATGTTGGATGCGAGCGGTTGTTTTTCCGGTGGGCGCGGCGCGCCGGCGCGCCGGCGCGGAGTCTTTACCCCATGACGCGCCACCCCAGACACGGGGATGACGGCGACGGGCCGGGCTTCCACGTCCGCAAACGGTCCACCCTCGAAATCGTGCGGCGCGTGGCGGTTTACCTGCGCCCTTACCGCGGGATGGCCGCCGCCAACGTCGCCTGCGCCATTCTTTCCCTGGGTTGCGCCTTCGCCTTTCCCCAACTGCTGCAATCCATCATTGACGACTTGCGCAGCGGCACGAAAACCAGCTACTTCGCGCCGGCCGCCCTGCTCGCCGTCGCCTTCCTCTTGCGCGACCTTTTCAACAGCTTGCGGATTCGCATCAATAATATCTTCGAGCAGAACGTCATTTTCGACATGCGCCGCGACGTCTTCGCCCGCCTGCAACGCCTGCCCGTTGGCTACTTCGACCAGCGCGCCTCCGGCGACTTGATGACGCGCGTGATCGAGGATGTCAACGCCGTGGAGCGCGTGCTGATTGACGGCACGGAGCAAGGCACGGTCGCCTCCTTGAGCGTGATCGGCGTGCTGGTCGCATTGTTCTACAAGAATGCCTTTCTCGCCGCCATCGCCTTGATTCCCATCCCCGTTTTGACCGGCGGCGTGCTCTGGTACACCCTCACCGCGCACCGCCGCTACCGCGCCCAGCGCCGCGCCGCCAGCGCCATGAGCGCCTACCTGATGGACTCGCTGCAAGGTATTCGCCAGATCAAGGCCTTTGGCCGGCAGGATCATGAAGACCAGCGCTTCGCCCAACACGCCGACGCCCTGCGCCAGGCCAATCTCGGCGTCATGCGCGTCTGGGCGGTCTATTCGCCCGCCATGACTTTCGCCGCTTCCCTCGGCACCGCCCTGGTCCTCTGGTTCGGCGGCGCGCAGGTCCAGGCCGGAACCATGACCCTCGGCCAACTGGTCGCCTTCCTTTTCTTCCTCGCCCTCTTTTACGATCCCGTCAGCCGCTTGCATGGATTGAACCAAATGATGCAGGCGGCCCGCGCCGCCGGAGAACGGGTCTTTGACATTCTTGACGCCACCGAAGAACGCCCCTCCCCCGCCGACGGGCCGCGCCGGGGCGCCTTCCCCCGGCCCGTCCGCGGCAAGGTCGAATACCAAAACGTCAGCTTCGGCTACGGCCCCAATCGCGCCGCCCTGACCAACATTTCCCTGCGCGCCGCCCCCGGCGAAATGATCGCGCTGGTCGGGCCGACCGGTTCCGGCAAGTCCACCCTCGTCAATTTGCTCCCCGCCTTTTATGAGGCCAATTCCGGCCGCATCGCCATTGACGGACAGGACATCTCCGCCGTTTCCCTCCCCTCCTTGCGCGCCCAGAT